>JAUWZR010000097.1 GCA_030615235.1 Promethearchaeota archaeon | reverse complement strand
ATGGGATATTTTAATGGATTTAGTCCTTATTACCCAACGCCAACCGATCCGACAGGGATTATCTCTTGGAACGAGGTAAATATTGGTCAATTTATTTTCTATTTTGGAATAATTGGTTCAGTTGTTATCTTATTTGTTTTAGTTGGAGGGAACCGAGCTTTTTGTAATTACGCATGCCCGATGGGAGTATTAGGTGTAATCGGAACTAAAATAATGAACCTCATTAAGTATCCCGCACTGCATCTTGAAGCTGATCGTGAGAAATGCACTCAGTGTGAACAATGCTCTAAAGCATGCGTAATGGGATTGGATGTTCACGAATTAGTTGATTCTGGAAATATGTACGCTGCAGACTGCATTTTATGTGGAAGTTGCGTCGCTACATGCAATCAAGATACAATAAAATACGCTTGGAAGTGGAAAAAAAGAAATCTTTTATAAATCTAATTCTCCATTTTATTTATTAATTCATATTAATACTAATTCTATAAAGAGTTATAATTTATGTGATTATTTCTTGTCTAGAGTTCAAGAAATCTTAAACAGAAAGAAAAAAAGAAAAGAAAATTTGGAGGTTGCTTTAAAATCTCTCAAAAGTCAACTGATAAATTTTGGAGCGTCTAAAATCATTTTATTTGGCTCGTTAAACTCCGGAGATATTGAAGTTAATAGTGATCTGGATTTATTCGTTTTGATGCCATCAACAAAAACAGGAAAATTATGGACGAGTTATATTTATGAAAATTTAGAAAGAGATATCGCTTGTGATATTATTGCTTATAACGAACAAGAATTTGAAGAGAATAAAGAGACAAATTCATTTCTATCGGAAATATTAAAAACGGGAAAAATAGTTTATGAAGAAAAATTATGAAAAAGAGGCATCACGATGGTTCATTCAAGCGACTGATGAATTTAACGATGCTGATATGTTAAGAAAAATGCAAAAATTTTATCTTGCTCTGTTTCATTTCCAACAAGCAGCGGAAAAGGCGTTGAAAGCATTTTTGTATGAGAGATTGAAATCCAGAGAGGTTTTTTACACCCACTCTATTGCAGATTTATCAAAGATGGCAATTGAAATCGATCCGGAGTTTAAGACTATTAATCCTGCTAAGAAACTTGATCAGTATTATATACCTACGCGTTATCCAAATGGATTACCCGGAGGAATCCCATCAAGGTTTTTTGATGATCCCAAAGAAGCTGAAGACGCTATGTTTCTGGCTAAGAGCATAATTAATCTCGTTAAAACTAAAACTTCTTTTTAATTTAATTTTCTCTATTGAATTTTTATTCTTATAATAATATCAGAGGTATCAAGTGATAATAAACTAGAATCTAAACATTAAAAAGCACTTATCAAAACCAGTATGCCTACTAAGATAAAAATAGACACAGCAACCACTTTGAGATAAAATTTAGAAACTTTTTTAGCAATTGCGGCACCGGCAAAAATACCGATCCAAGCCACACTAATAAGAGCTAAAAATGCACCTAACCACACTTCGAATGGTGCAGCATAGATTGAAGATAGCGTTATCGTTAATAGTTGGGTTTTATCTCCTAATTCCATAAGAAATATAAACCCAAACCCTGCGAGGTATGGATTTTTCTTAAGCCACGCAAACTTAACCGCTTCTTTATTTTTTGTTTCTTCTTCACTATTGCTTTGCTTAATGCTCGTATTATCGGATTTTAATCTTCTCTCATTTAAATAAAGCGATTTTATGTTCCGCAATTTAAATAAGCCAATTGCAATAAATAATAGCCCCGAAATTAAAGATATAAGAACTAAAGGAACAAACTCTGTAATTAACGATCCAAAAAGAATTCCTATAGTTACAATTACTGCAAATCCGAGAGTCGCACCGATTCCTACCTTATAGAACTTTTTATACTCTAAAGCGAGATTAAACACGATTAATTGCGTTTTATCTCCTAACTCACCAATAAACAAAATACCGTAAGTAATAAGGAAAATTGCTATATCCATTAATAATGGAATTTTCGATAACAGAAAAAAATTTTCATTTTAATCAATTTTTAAACCTAGGCAAAATTTCATGAGATCATGGCCAATGAAAAATTATCATTGAAATCAAAATTCGCTTATGGTGGTCTTGGAGCGGGCATTGGCTTACCTTCTCAAATCGCGTTTTCGGCTATAACTTTCTTTTACAATACGACATTAGGATTAAGCACTGAGTTGACTGGAATCGCTTGGTTAATTTTTTCTGTTTGGAATGCGATTAACGATCCCCTATTTGGATTCATAGAAGATAACACAAAATCAGAAAAATATGGTAGGAGAATCCCTTATATTCGATTTGGTGCTCCCATCTATGGAATTGCATTTATCTTCTGTTGGATCCCTCTTGTTGATGTTAATAACCAATTGGCTCTGTTTTTCAATTTAACTATTGTTCTATTTGTTTTTGACACGTTATTTACGATATTAGGGCTCATAAATTATACCCTCCCAGCTGAAATGGCAATAACCGCAAAGGAGAGAGGTAATTTATTAGTATATGGTTCATTCATTACTTCTATTTCGTATCTAATTGCTTTCATATTACCTCTTTTGTTTTTAACTGGAAATGAATCGCCCACGGCTGCCCTAGAATTTCTCGTTGCTATGATTTTCGTAGGTGTTATCTCGGTAATAATATTAATCGCAAGTAGTTTCTACTTGAAAGAAAATAAATACACGCAAATGGAAGAAACGCTCCCGGTTATTAAGGGAATAAAAGAAACGTTTAAAAACACTCCGTTTTTAATATATGAAGTCTCCAACTTCTCTTTTACCTTCGCTCAGACAATCCTCACCACCGCTATATTTTATTACGTTAATTATGTGCTAATTTTGACGGGTTTCCTGACCACACTTCCATTATTATTAGTGTTCTTAATGATTTTTGCATTCTTTGTGATTTTTAATAAACTAATGAGAAAAGTTGGGGTAAAGAAAACCTTTATTTTTGCAGTGTTTTGGACAGGAATGAGCTTTCTCCTGATTTTTTTCATTGGATGGACAATTAGTCTTGCCCTTATTGGATTTGTTCTTATTGGTATTGGATTTTCAGGTTTCATGCTTACAAACCAAGTAGTCATAGCTGACATAGTTGATTACGACGAAACTAGAACAAAAAAGCGCAGGGAAACAACTTACTCGGGAATAAACGCATTGATTACAAAACCCGCAATATCTCTTGCAAATTGGTTGTTTCTAGTAATAATAAACACTTTTGGATTCGATTCACAACAAACCACTCAAAATTTCTCTGCTCAAATGGGTATCATGCTTGGATTCTCGCTAATTCCGGCCATATTTTTAATATTTGGTGCAATTGTAATGTTTTTCTATCCCTTAGATGGACCTCAATGGCTCGCTCAAAAAGTGGAGTTGATTAAAATTCATGAGAAAAAGGAACTCGACTATTTGAAGTATGTAGAAGAAAAAAGAAATGTAAAATAACTTACCGATAAAATTAATTAAAATTCTTACACTGCTACCTATAAGGACCCTTTAAAATTAAGGTGTTCAAAATGAGATATGAGAAAAAGGCTCTTCTCCATTTAATTTATTAATTTTAATTGATACTAATTTTATAGAGAATAAATATATAAGTGCTTAATTGCTTGTATCAAAAATTTACTAAAGTAAGAAGAAGGTTAGAGTGATGTTAGAGAGTAAGGACCAAATTCTCGATATGCTTCATAAACTAAAAAGTGAAATTGTATCAAAATACAGGGTAAAAACCATTGGACTTTTTGGCTCGTATGTCAAACATAAACAAAATGATCTAAGTGATATAGATTTTCTGGTGGATTTTGAAGATGATGCCGATTTATTTCATTTTGTTGGACTTTCACATTATTTAGAAGAACTTTTTAATGCAAAGGTAGATGTAGTCTCAAAATCTAGTTTGAAAGAGGAAATAAAGCAAAATATCCTTCAAGAGGTCATATATGAGTGAAAATTCATTTATGTACCTAAGAGATATTAAAAAGGCAATAACAAGTATAGAAACATTTATTGAAGATATGAACTTTGATCAGTTCCAAAGCGATGACAAAACATCCAGCGCCGTGGTTCGCAAATTTGAGATAATTGGAGAAGCAACTAAAAATATTCCCAAAATCACCAAAGAAAAGTATACTCAAATACCATGGAAAGATATTGCTGGAATGAGAGATAGGTTAATCCATGCTTATTCTGAAGTTGATTTAAAATTAGTCTGGACGACTATTAAACAGAGATTACCTGAATTAAAGACTATAATTAAAGAAATATTAAACTAAAACCAACTTTGGTAATATTATTACTTTTTATCGTAAGGAATTGAACATAAAAAAAAAAGTTAAAGCAATATTATTGCTTTAGATATTTGAATAGAACATCTAAATCTTTCAATCTGTCAATGGGTTTAAAAATAATGTCATCTGCTCCTGTGCTTTCTAAAATTTCGTTTTTTTCTTTTTCAGAAAAAGCAGCGGATATTAAAATAATTGGAATATAATTGTACTTCGGATTCGATTTTAACATTTCACAGAATTTGTCTCCATTTACATTGCTTGTCTTTAAATTAATATCAAGCAATATTGCTCTAGGAGTCAGAGTCTTAAGAACGTACAATGCTTCGTCAGAAGTCTCTACGGATTTTATATCTACACCCTTTGCTTTAAAAAAATGATCAACGGTTTTACGCTCTAATTCATTGTCTTCAATATATAAAAGATCAATTTTTTTTACGAATCTAACTATATTTGGCTCTTCAAAATGTCGCTTCACAGAAATTTCTAACTGTTCTAGGGCGCTTATTGCATCCTTAATACCGCCTTGGAGTTTTTCTTCATCATCGATATAATTATTTAGCATTAAGAGTGATACTTTAAGGGGCGAAATCTTTTGCTTTAATTCCTCGTGAAAGCTATTTCCGATTTCGTATCCTCCGATTGCCTTTCTGATTAAATTATCAAGTTCGATTTCATCATACTTTTGAGGATCGTCACATGATTCCTTCTGAAATATCGCACTTAAATAATCTATACAATAATTCACGCAATTTCTTATGATTTTCGCCTGGTTGTTAATCTTATGTTCTTCCATGAAGTCTTTTAGTTTGGAGTCAAGATGAGAATCTACATAAGTATACCATTTTATATCTTTCTTCGATTTTCCTAATTTGATTTTTTCGTAGCTATCAGTCATTAAACATCACCACCTTTTTTTTTTGTAAAGGAATTAAGATTATGAAATTGCTACCCTTCGTTGAATCTCCCCTTATACGATTTTCAACGCAAATCTTTCCATTGTATAATTCTGTTAATTTAGCAACTAATGATAGCCCGATTCCCATTCCTTTAGAATGCCTGCTTTTCATATGAGTTTCTTGGAAGATTATATCTTTTCTAGCGTCATCGATACCTATGCCATTGTCTTTGAACTCGATCTTTACATAATTCTTATAATATGTATCAATCACAGAAATTATTACTTCTACCTGGACAACTTTATTTTTATTGTAATTAATAGAGTTTATGATTATGTTTTCAAATACTTCACTCAACAACTCATTTGCCATAACGTAAAGGTTTCTGTAATCAGAGACGACCTTAATATCAATATCCTTTTTAGGAAAACTAATACGAGTAAAATTAATCGCACTTCTTAACTTAGAAAACACTTCCACAGGTTCTAAAGGCATTTCGTATTCTTCCAATTCTGAAATGTTTCTTGCGTTTCTAATTAACTTTTTACCTCGGTTTAATTGCTGTGAAATCATTTGGAAATACTCCCTGACATCTTCTGTTTTTACTTCGTCTTTTAGCATTGATTCACAGAGTTCTATAGAATTACTGATTATCTGGAATAAATTTGAAATGTCATGAATAAATAACCCCTCAAAGCACTTTGTTCTGTAGTGAGCATCTTGATAAACATATTCTACTTTTTGCATGATTTTTCACATCCTTTTTTTTTAGATTTTGTGTTAAATTATAATTATGATATAGTTGATTTATAGTTTATAATCCAGAACTTTCATTAGAGTCTTGGATTGCTTCTAGAAATCTTTGTTACTTATTTTGAAAATTGATTCTGTAAAGAGAAAACTGAAGAATAGGGTTACTGTTAAATAAGAACGGGGTTGATGAAGTACTTCTTTAATTTACCCCAATTTATCGGTAATATTAAGGAAGGGAAAAGAGTTTACATATAAATGTATCTGTGATCATGATATTAAAAAAAGTGGTTAGTCATAGTAATCGATAAATCAATTTTATCGACAATGTTGATATAAAAGATTACCACTTTCTGGGATATTTTCATGAGTACTTTTAAAGTCACCAGGAATATTTTTTATAGCTTCCCCTATAATTTCAATCCTTCTAATTACAGCGTCTTGCAATTGCTTAGATTCTAAAAAATCAGATTTCTTCTTATCCTGAATATACTCTTCAATTAAATTTATAGCTTCTAGAATGTGTTCTAAAAAAATTTTTACATTCTTTCTCATAAAATTTCAACTTCTTCTGCTAAAATTTGATCTTTTAATAAAGGATGCAAAGATTTATAGGTTACTACATCAACTTTACACTTTAATGCTTCTTCGAGATCTATTTTTAACCTTGCTAAATCTAATAGACTCTTAGTCCCATTGAATTCTATTAAAATATCTATATCACTCTCATCAGTCAATTCATCTCTCACGATAGAACCAAATAAGGATGCTTTATTTACATCATGATTTCTTAATATCTCTAAGATTGTGTTCTTATACTTTTCAATCTGAGATGCCATTTTTATCAAACCAATGATTGCGGAATTAATATTTAACCTTTAATATTACATATCTTAATTTAGCTTAAAAATATTATTTTAGTTTTGACTGATAGATTATAAAAAAGAACTGTCCTGGGAGATAAGAAAGACCTTCAGGGGGATCGAATCTAAAACTCGTAATATCGGAGGTTCTTTCGATTTTATCTGTTAATTTAGCGTCCCATTCTAGCATTTTAATCAAGTATTATTAATTTATTTCAAAAAATGCAGTAAAATTAGTTATTATTAGTAGTTTGTTCTCCGAATTTAGTTATATCTCTTCTGATTTATAAAATAAGTCTTTAAAAGATTGATTAGGATATTGGACAACAGTATGCCAAGATCTATTGTTTATGGGATATCGAGCAATCATTAGGGATGTTCCAACAACGAAAATCAAGGTAATTTTTTTTATGGAAATCCCCTTTCAACATGGATTAAAGTTTATATACAATACTTTTTTAAATAACTAGGCATGCTTTTGTTTTCAATTCTTTTTCTAATGTTAGGATTTTTTGGGTTATTTTTTGGTGCGAAATTTGTGATAATTAGCCTTGAAAATATCGCAGATCGCTTAAATATTAGTCATATAATGGTAGGGCTGACAATTTTATCGATTGGGACTAGTTTACCGGAAATTGCTGTAAGTATAATGGGTGGTTTGGATAAAATTTTGGGTATTGATCCTAACATTGATGGAATAGTTATAGGAAACAAAGTTGGTTCTTTCTTGACTCAAATCACTTTAATTATTGGAATTTTAGCGGTAAGCCAACCGATTTTTGTGAGTAAATGGGAATTGAGAAGAGAAGGGCCTATGCTCTTTATTTCTGTATTAATTTTTCTTTTTTTCTCATTGGACGGAATCCTTACCCAATTTGAAGCTCTTTTAATGATACTAATATATATCAGTTATCTCTTATTGGTGATTTGGAGTGAGAGACATCTAGCAAAATCTAAACTCAAAGCTGATTATCTTGAAAAGCAACGTTTAGATGCTGTAAGTTTTGAACCCGTTGAGAGTCCTCGTAAAAAATCATCAACACCTAGAGATATGGGCATTTTGCTAATTGGGCTCATTATATTAGTAATCGCAGCAGAGGCCACATTACTTTCAGCGCATGATATATCAAAAGAATTTCATATTCCTGAAAATGTAATTGGAATATTAATAGTTGGATTTGGCACAAGTTTACCGGAACTTGTTGCTGACTTAACCGCTATTAGGAGAGGATCGTTTGGAATCGCAGTAGGAGATATATTAGGTTCCAATATATGCGATATTTTATTTGCCACTGGATCAGGAGCAATAATAATTAATTTTAACGTTCCCACGATAATTCTGGTTTTTGATATACCTGTTCTATTCTTGGCGTTATCGTTAGTTCTTTATCTCTTATGGAGCGAAAAAACACTTAAAAGATGGGAAGGAAGTCTATTAATCGGATTTTATAGCGTTTATGTAATTGTAAAATTAGTAATGTTTCAAATTTAAAATTACATTGGTGGTGATTAAAAAAATTAAAGAAAATAAGATCCAAAAAAATGATGCAATAGTATATACAGAATGGGTTCCATTGGGAAAATTTGTAAAAATTTTAATCCTTTTTGTATCTTTATTAATCCTTTCTCTCGGTATTATAATTTCTGCTCTCATACATAAAGAATTTGCATTTATAGGGATAATACTCGGGGTTGTAAGTTTGCTTATTTTTCTTATGTATTGGAACTACAGAGGACTAAAAATTACCTTAACCAGCAACAAACTTGAAGTAGCTTATGGTATTTTTAACCATAAAGAAATACCCTTGAAAAAAATAACCAGTTGTGATATAACTAAAGCCTGTTTTAGAACTTACGGTGGAATAGGAATTCGATTTGGATTAGATGGTTCATGGGCCTATAACACAGATTTCGGAGAAGCTGTAAAATTAACCTTTCAATATGGCAGATCATTTGTTTTCTCTACAAAAAATCCGCAAAAAATATGTAACTTAATACACGAGTTATCGAATTAATATTGTTAACTTAATTAGTTGTCTTCTACAAGCAAATATTTTTAATCAAAAAAGTTATTTTATACACTAATTAATGAGAAATCTAAGAAAAAGGAGTAAACGCAATATTACAATCATGGGATGATATGACGCATGTGTTTCAGGGATTTGGATATGAACTTCTTCCGGAAGCTAAAGATGCCATTAGTAAGATAGTTGACTTCACTAACCAACTATTTAAAATTTAAATATACAAAA
>JAUWZR010000033.1 GCA_030615235.1 Promethearchaeota archaeon | reverse complement strand
ATTAAATTAATTTTCAGCTTCTTTGATGATATCTATATTCACAATGTACTAACGAATGAGAACCCAAAAAGAAAGATAATAGATGTCTTATTCTTAAGTTATAAAGATAGAGCCGTTGCTGTGGGAAAAGAAGGTAATTATATAAAAACCGTAAACTATCTATTTAAGAATTATATATCACTTAAAAATCCTGTAAAAAAACCTGAAAGTATTCCGCTGGAGTTAAGATGTAGCCTAACATCCATGTGAATAAAATTAAATCCCACATTTATTATCTTTTCTTATTTTCCTCGATTTTATATGCTAGCTTGGAACTCATTTTGCCTAATACTGCTTTTAGCGACGCTTTCCAACCCCATATTTTATACATTTGTCTAAGAACCAAACTAAATACTATAAATGTTAATACTACGGCAATCCAAATAGTAACTAGGTCTAGTTTTTTATAAAATATGAAATATAAGAAATTATGCCCTAAATAGACAGTAAATGAATAATAGGAGAAATAGAAAAATACACGATAACTTTTCTTACTTTTAAATATGTTATATTCCTCAAGAATTATAAAGATCGTTAACAATAATAAATTGATTCCTATTGCGTAAAATAGCCAAGAAAGACTACTCCTGCTCAGAAATGATGGAAAGTTAAACAGTACACCGAATGAAATTAAACCTAAACTAATAAGACTAATAGGAATTAACATTTTCTTTTTTAATTGTTTTCTCTTAAGTTCAGGATTTTTGGTGTTATATATATCATTCATAATGTCGCCAACAACAGTTCCAAAAAGAAAAAACGAAAAAAAATTTAATAAAGGATCTAGACTGTAATTGTTGTAAAAAATGTGATATAATATCCCTTGAAGATTTAATTGATCTTGATATGGAGAGAGCAATAAATAAAGATACTGGCTGATAAACCATATTATGACGCCAATTAAAATTCTGGTTAATTTTGAAACTTTAAATAATGGCCATGTTAATAACAGTGAAAAAGCAGCAGTCAAAAGTACAAACCATGTCCAAATCCATGATAATTGATTTTTAGTAAGAGCTATCGCAGTATTATAGATTATCGCTATCACTAATAAAAAAAACGCCCGTAAAAAGTATGATATCTTTATCCTTGAATAGCTCATGTTTTTATATTCCTCAACCTTATATAATCGGTTGCGGTATGATAAAGTAATACTAACACCCGAAATGAATAAAAATCCAGAGGCTCCAATGGGATCAAAGATAAAAAATGAGATTGTTTTTAACCAAAGATATTCCGGTTTGATCCACCATTCTATTAAATGGGCGAGAAACATCCAACTCATACATAATCCGCGAAATATATCAATACTTTTTAATCTTCTCACTAAAAATAACCATTATTTGAATTTTTTATCCAACTTTTTTGCTAAGATCCTAGAAATTTTTCCTATTTGAATTTTAATTGAAAAATCTCGTCGTAGCTTCGTTTTATGGATCACTCTGAAGATTAAACCTATTACTATTAGAGTCGGAATGATAGTAAAAAAGAACGATATTATATTAAGCATATTAAGAAATAAATAATATAAAATACTATGAGTCAGATAAATGGTCAAAGAATAATACGAAAAATAATATAGAAACCAATAATTTTTTTTACGCTGAAATTTGACAAACTCTTCAAAGAAAACAAAAATTGAGAGTGTTGAAATATTTACTCCTAATGCAAAAACTATCCAAGAGAATGATGTGATGCTGAAAGAAGATGGATAATTAAATAATATACCAATAGCAATCAAACTTAAACCGGATATTAATAATGGAAAGAATTTATTATTACCTAAACTTAACTTCTTTTTAATCATTTTTTTTTCTATTAAAAAGTCCCCCATAACTGTTCCAATTAGAAAAAAGCCGAAACAAGCCAATATAGGTTCAAGATTCGTTGAGTTGTAAAAAATGTAGAAAAATAAACCATTTAAGTTAATTTGGTTTTCGTATAATGATAGAAATGAAAAAACTAAATAATTTAAAATCCAGATTGTTATTGCGATAAATATTCTAAGCGTTTTAGATTTTCGTAAAATAGGCCATGATACAATTAAAGAAATTGAGAGTGTTAGAAGTACAAACCATTTCCATATATTTAAAAAATCATTAAAGAATAAAGCAACGAGTGAGTTATACAATAAAGCTACGGCTAGTATAATTAAAGCTCTTATGTAATATTCATGCCTAATTACTTTTTTAGTAAGATCCTTAGTTATATTTAATTTCGAGAATTTTTTTTTAACATATAGAGTAATACTTATTCCAGAAACAAATAAAAATCCCGGTCCAAATGTTCGATCGATGAAGAAATATGACACTTGAAAAAACCAATGTGATGATGGATTTAGCCACCAGTCACAAGCGTGAACCCAAACCATAAGTGCAATTATAAAGCCACGAAAAGAGTCTAAACTTTTTATTCTTTGCATTATCTCCCTTCATCTAAATCAATACTTCTAAACCGTTTCATAATTCTAAATATCCCCAAAACGATAAGAATGTAAAAAACATTCTCATCAAAGGAATATGTTTTTACATTTCTGTGAGAAAAGTGCTATTCTTTTATCGGTTTTATAAAGATAAAATTGTAAAAAAGATAAATATTATTTTATTATGCATTATTAGCGTTTATGGTTTCTATTGCATTACTGAGAGTTAACTTCCCACTTAAAACCTTTTCTACTACTTCCTCTAATGATAATAAGGTTTCATCATGATTTTCAGTTTTATCTGTTTCAGTTTTTCCAATAAATAATTTCTTACTCCTTAACTGTTCAAAAATATCTTCATAATTATCATATCTAACATCGATTCCTAATCTAAACGCTAGTATCAAGGCAGAAATCTCATCTTTTGTAAACTTTTTGCCAACTACATTTCCTGATAACCTAAATTGCGACGATTTAAACTCATCAATCAAACATACTCCGAGATTCTTTCGATTCTGAAACAATACGTAAATTTGCTTTACTAAATCATAAGTAATGTCAAGAACGCCTCGCCCTAATTTAAAATTTAATTTCATCAAAGTTGGATTATCATAATCAAATACGGCTATATATTTTTGAATAATAGCAAAGAAATAACTCTTGTCAAAACAGCAGTATGAATCTAAATAATAATCGTCTAAAAAAACCATTAAGCCTAGCTTTTTACCGGGATCAATAGAAAAAGTTAAAGTAGAATAATAATCCTTATACCCAATTCTCACAGCAGCAATTACATGTAAGAAATACTTACCAAAATCAATATTTTTTGAATATACAAGATAATTAACACGATTTTTATTTCCAAGTTTTTTATAATCATTGGAAGTTGTGAGGATGATTGACGGAATCTCGGGAATTTTTGAATCTAAATCTAAGATTTGAAAATGGATTTTATACTTATCTAACTCACTCTTTAACAAATAAAAGAAATATAAATCCTCTGTTAAGATATATAAGGGTTGATTTCTCAAATTAATTATATATATATTAAAGAAACAATTAAAAATTTCTAATTATGCAATTTCCCCTACCTAAAATAAATGAGTCCTTTAAATCAACTGATGCCAAAGAGGGAATAACTTCATTATGGGGCAGCTTTGGCATAGGTAAATCTACCTTAGCTCTCCAAATCGCTTGGAAAAATGCTTTAAATAGAAAAAATGTCCTGTACATATATAGCAAACCAAACTTTCCATTCAATAAAATAAGTACTCTTTTTGAGCGTAATTTAGATGCTCTCTTAGAAAATATACAATTTATTAAATCAACTAATTTTTTGGAGTTATTCAGGCTTGTTTTTAACCTAGAATTCATAATTCTAAATCGTTTAAGATCAGGAAAAGGAATTCTAAGAATGATTATTATTGATTCTCTCACAGATTTATATCGCTTAGAGTTACGTCATGACAAAAAAGGCAAAAATATTGGGTTGAATTATAAGTTAAATCAAATTTTAGCCAATCTTTCATATTTAAACAAACAATATGATATTGATATTTTAATTACAAATGAACTTAGTAGAAATACGATTGAGGGAGTTATTTATGATGTGGAAAGCGGCGGCAATGTAATGGAATATTGGGTTAAAAACTCAATTAAAATTGAGAGAACAGATGTAGTTAACAACCGAAAGTTTATTTTGTATGACGGAGACAGGAAAATATTATCTGTTTTTAATTCGAGATTAACAAATCATGGTTTCGAATAAAGTAATATAAAATATTATCAGTTATAGCTTATTATCTAGGATCATGGAATAATTTTTCATCCTCAACAAAAATGAGTAATCAGAATGAGTAAAAAAGAAAATAAGATAAAATTATCAAAATGGTTAGATATCAATGTTTCGAATTCGCTTTCTAGTAAAGAAAATCTTATAGAAATTATCGAGACTATTGCCGATGCAACCATTCCAATTCGAGGATTATTAGAAAGGGGAATATCTTCACGCGAAATAGAACAAAGGATGAATTTTATAAATGAAATAAAAGAGGGGAAGAATATTTACGGCGAACTCCAAACTCATGAAGATAAATTAACGCACAGTATTATATTAAAAGCGATTGAAGAAGCTGACTTAGATTGTTTATTTGTAGCATCTGAAGAGGCTGAACCCATTATTGGTAACGGAAATTTCGGTATAACAATAGATCCTGTTGACGGATCTTCTAATGTTATAGTTAATCGGACGGTTGGAACAATTGTTGGAATTTATGATGTAAAAGGTCATATTGTATGTAGTTTTTACGTCCTTTATGGGATTTATACTAATCTAGTCTTGGCTTTTAACGGTAAAGTAGCTGAATTCATTTTGGATACCTCACCTTATAGTATGACTTTTTACCATTATATCTACCAAGAAAACAAACAATTACCAAATAAAGAAGTGGGAGGTATTAGATGTCTGGGAGGTGATTCTTCAAATTGGTCAGGTAAATCTAAAGCTTATCAACAAGCTTTAATTAATCACGATTTTAAAGATCGCTATAGTGGAAGTTTTGTAGGGGATTTCCATGCAATCTTAACCTATGGCGGAGTTTATGCATATTTTGCTTCACCGAAACCTAAAATTCGTATTTATTACGAATGGCTTCCCCTAGCATTTATTATTAAGACTTTAGAAGGCGAATTTTATATTATTGATAGTAGTGAAAATGATGAAAAAGTTAAAGAAATTGAATGGATTGAGCCGTTGACTAAAGATAATGTTTATACGATTCATTCGATAACTTCTGGAGGGCTATTAGGGAGTAAAAAACCAGTTAAACTCTATAACTCCTCATAAGTTAACAATGTCTCTCTAATTCATGAACAAATAAACAATGAAGGCTTATCAAGTATGAGATTTGAAAATACTCATCTTAAAAGGAATAATTTCATATTAAAACAAGAAGGTTTAGCCAAATTATATTTACATAAGAACGATAGTGTTAGTATTCCCTCTAAATCGATGAATGTGTTTTATAATGAAAAAATGGAGATAAATAGAGACATTTCAATCTTGGCAATAAAAGCGTATAATAATATCTTTTACCAAGAACCATTAGAAATTGTTGATTGTATGTCCGGGACTGGCGTGACATCTTTAAGATTATTAAAAAATTCTATAAATATCGAAAAAATATACATCAACGATATTAATCCCGTTGCTGTTAACTTAATTGAGAAGAATTTAGAATTGAACGATATTGCTTCTAACCGAATCGCCCTTTCTAATAAAGATGCTAACTTATTATTTACTGAAATTTCACAGAAAAATCGATTGCCTGATGTTATTTCGATTGATCCTTTTGGTACGCCCAATATTTATGTTGATTCTGCTTTTAAAGCAATTAAAAAAAATGATGGGTTAATGTGTATTACTGCAACTGATACAGCAGTTTTATTCGGTGTGAGACCAAAAGCATGTATTAGAAAGTATATGTCTAAACCAATTCATTCAGAATACTGTAAAGAGGTTGGAGCGCGAATTCTTCTCTATTTCATATCAAGAATTGCAAATATTAACAATAGTGGGATAACCCCCTTGTTAACATTTTATTCTAATCATTTTATAAGAGTGTTTGCTCTAACATATAGGGGGAAAACGAGAATTCAGGAAAATTCGTTAAATAGCTATGGATACCTGATCCATTGTAAAAAATGTGGGTATCGAACTATAATAAGTGAATACAGATTAGGAAACCCTCATGTCTGTCCGTTGTGTTTAAACAATGACGATTTATATTACTCCGGACCTTTATGGATAAAGGAAATCCACCAAAAACTTTTTTTAGATGAAATAACACGACTTAATGAACAATTGGCAATTAAAAATAAAAAACGGTTCGATAAACTCATCAATTACGCCCTTCAAGAAATTAATATGCCAATTTCCTATTATAATATTCATAAACTCTGCCAACAATTAAAACTTTCATATATTCCCAAACTTGATAATTTAATAAATCTAATAAAGGAAAATGGATACAGAGCATCAAGGACTCATTTCGATTTTCTCTCAATTAAGACTAATATGAGAATAGATGATTTTAAATCATTACTATCACAAATTGAAAAATAATTTCGACTTATAAAAATGCCAAAAAGCTCAGAGGAACACAGAAAAGAGGCAGTATACAAAAAAGCAAAAAGAGAAGGGTATCGGGCTCGATCAGCATTTAAATTGCTCGATGTTCAAAAAAGATACAATATTTTTAAAAGAGCTTTTTACATTTTAGATCTCGGAAGTACTCCTGGTTCTTGGCTTCAAGTAGCTAAGCAATTCGGCGAATCAAATGTTAAAAAATATCATGATAATTATTATCACCGAGATCATTATAAAATTATGGGTGTAGATACGAAAAGATTAGCCCCTATTGAAGAAATAAAAATACTTAAAATGGATTTTACCACTCCCGAGTTTCAAGTGGAAATTAATAATTATTTTAACGGAGAAAAACTTGATCTCATTCTTTCTGATGCGAGTATTAATAAATCTGGTAATAAATTTAGTGATCAATCAAGGCAAATTAAACTATGTGATAGCGTCCTTGAGCTTACAGAAAACCTCAAAATCAAAGGAAATTTTTTAATAAAAGTATTTCAAGGAGCTGATTTCGAGAATTTCTACAAAAAGGTGAAACAACATTTTATGGTTGTGAGAAGTTTAAAACCAAAATCATCTAATAAAAAAAGTAACGAAATCTATTTAATTGGTTTAAAGAAGAAGTATTAACACTTTACAGATCCTTAATATTTTCAAAATGTATGTTATAAATCTTCCCTTCCAGCGTCGATTCTATCCAATCTGATAACCAAGGACAGTGTGTTGGATTAAATCGATCAAGGTTAGTACTATTACATTTACTTATAAAAGGACAGATTAAACATGGTTGGTGTGAAAAAATATCTAATATGAAATCGTTTTTATTCCTGTCAATTTTCCGATCTTTTATTTCTACATCATACGATTCATTTATGGTTATATGTTTTGTCCACGAGGCCTCCATTAACTCTCTATTTACTAATATTTTTGATTGAAGCGATAAAATATTTAGAATTCTATTGAGATCGATTCGTTCATTCTTTGTTATGTCTAATAATTCCTCAAAATAAATATCCTTTTCTCGTGAGATAATATTGAGAACCATTCGTTCATCCTTTTTTAAACTCCGAGACTCTTCTCTTTTCCTTTCCTCTATTCTTTCCATTCTCCGTTCAGTATCAGATTTTCCCTCTTCTTCTGTACCTTCAACTCTCTCCTTTACTTTGCACTTATGTCGGCTGAGATACGCAAAACTATTTCCACAATACGGACATACTTCTTTCTTTTTTTTTGCCATTTTTAGAGGATGAAAACATTAATATCTAATTATTTAAAAACAAATGTTAAAGTTAATATTAATAATAGACAATATTTAATCAAAAATTAATTTTACGATTTAATCTTTTATCAATAGAAATAAGCATTACCTAATTAAGTTTTTATTGTTTATTTAGAAATTCTAAATAACTATTAACTGAGAAAGTTAAGAGACCGATTTATTATGGGAGAAATACTTGAATCTAATATAATCGATAAGAAAAAAATTATTAGTGAAATTAAAAGAATAAAACGTGAAAAAACTATAATTTCAGCTGGTTCCAAGAATTTTAATAAGGTTGTTGGTGGTGGATTCTTTTCAGGTAAAGGGTATGTAATTTTTGGAGCTAATAAGACAGGGAAAACTCAGATATGTCATCAATTATCAGTTCAGGCTTTTCAAAATTCCTTTAAAGTTGTTTATTTAGATACAGAAAACACCTTCCGCCCCGAAAGAGTTCGAGAGTTAGCAGAATCCAACAAATATAATAGTGAAAAGACTTTAAAGAATATTTACGTGTCAAAAATCATGAGTAACAATGCTCTTTTATTAAAACTTAATGAATTGGATTCTATCATCAAATCCAATAATATAAAACTATTAATAATCGACTCGATAAATAATTTTTTCAGAATTGAGCGCAGCGATAAACAGATATCCTTCTTAAAAACAAAAACCACATACCTTAAAATTTTAGAAAAAATAAGCAATTTAACTCAACGGTTTCAATTAATTACAATTTTAACAGCTCAAGTAGCTCCAAATTTTATTGAAGAAGCGGTTATTAAGGAGTTTCCCGTTGGAAATCAATATTTAAATCACTATTTCTCGGAAGTATTGTATTTAAGCTATAAGGAAAATGGTTTGATTTACATTCATCTTGTAAATTCCCATTTTCTTCCTGAGAAAAAAGTATTATATACTATTACTAAGCGGGGAATAGAAGATTATAAAATGTAATTTCTTAAAATCTTTCTTTAAATGCTTCAAGTGTCAAATATTTAAATTTATCTGAAATAGGTTTGGTGTTAATTAAATACAAAGGTATTTTTATTTTGGATATTAACCATTCGATTATTTGCAATGCATATTGTAATTTTTTTAGCTTAATTGGACCAGCTAAATAACACTTTTCATTATTTAGTTTACTATATTTTCCCACAATTTCGTCGAAATCCATACCTATTAAATAAAGTTCTTGTTGAGGTATTAAAAAAGATAATATAAAAGTTAAAATCCTATCTCCATCGGTAAACCCGCCGGGATTAATTAGATTGTGAATTGGTTCTGCTTGAGTTGTCCCGATTAAATTCGGAAAATCAATAATCAATTTTTTAAAATCCTCTAAAAGAATAATATTATCTCCATGCGCATGGACAATCACAAATTTCGCTTTGAAGAAATCTCTTTTGGTGATACCATCTAAATCAGTTATAATGCCATCAATCGGTATAATTCTCTCAATCAACAATCTAGCAGCTCCATCAGCAGCTAAATTCACACAATTATCAAAGAAGGTTTTTCCTAAATTACTTAAAATATAATCAACTGATTCTTCTAATGAAGGACCACAACCATAAACACAGATTTGTTCTTTTTTTTGGATATTTTCTTTAAAAGAAAGCAAAACCTCCTCAAGGTTATACGAGGAGTTTTTTTTGTCTAAAATACGAGATAAATAATCTCTTGCTTCTCGATCTTTTTGAAGATCAAAATTAAAATCATTTGCTATCTTGCGATACCACGCTCTAAATTCAATATGAGATTCGATTTGAGTCTTAAGTGAATTTTTCATATATATCGTTATTTACTTTTAAAAAATATTTCTCAATAAATAAATTTTAAATCATTGATATAATTAATTTTATCATATCATTAAATTCAATATTATATAAAATATTAAAATTTTAGCAAAGAGTTGTATAAAGCATGGCAATTTGGTATACTAAAACCCATCAATGGTATAATGATGAAACTGGTGAAGTAGGACTTACCCCTTATGCCGCTGAACAATTAGGAGAAATTTCGTTTGTGGATGTGGATGGCCTTGAGGGTGCTGAACTTTCTCAAGTAACAATGGATGGAGACGAACCTTCCTCAGATCCAATTGACGCTACAGTGGAATCAAGCAAAGCTGTTGGAGATGTTTATTGTCCTGTATCAGGCAAAGTTAGCGCAGTAAATAGTGATTTAATGGATGAACCGGAAAAAATCAATGAAAATGCACTTGCTGCTTGGTTATTTAAGATTGAAGCTTCCAATTGGGATGCCGAGAAAGGTAATTTATTAGATGAAGCCGCTTATAATTCATTTATTGCATCCCTCAGTTAAATCAAATTTTAAAGCTTAAAAGAAATTTAACTAATTCTTATTTTTTTTCTTTACCTTAATAGAAGCGAGGAATTCTAAATTTTTCAAAAGGTTAGAATTTTAATAAATAACAACTAATCTAACCATTAAATTTTCGCTAATTCAAATTCTCGCAACTAAATAAAAAGAAAGATTGTATAACATGTAAATTTGATTTAATTACACATTAAATAATTTTAATTCTAGTTTAATCGTTATCATGGCCTGTAATGTAATAAAGGAAGCCAATATGAGAAGAATACCTACAGCTAAATATCTAGCTGCTACACTCTTATTATACACGAATTTAGATGCTTGGTATAATAAAATGAAGCCAATAGAACACAAAAAAATAAAAATAGAAGCAACTATACCTTCAATTATGAATGACTCGTTTAAATCAGGATATAGAAACATGGGACTACCATCTGAATTAGAGCCCAAAGCAGGAACTTCTCTAAATACCAAATAAACTATTCCAGTTTGCAAAAGGAACAGAATAATGTAAACTCCTATTACTGCGATTGATTTACCTGGCAGAGGAATTCCCATTCTTGGTTTTTTTATATGTGGAAATAAAATTTTTGGTCTTCTGAATGTATTACCAAAAATCCATGGTGTTCTAACCCTAATTTTTTCAAATACTGTCTCCGAGCCTGATACTTCATTTTTAGCTGCTTTTGCTTTATTTTTTCTTTCCTCTTGCATGGTAATCTCAAAATTTTTTTACTTTGATTTATAAATTTTTTTTAAATTAAAATTTTGTTAAAAAAGAATTTATTATTCGTTAAATTGAGCTAAATTTTTGAGTAAAGCTAATAGAAATTTCCATATTTTCGATACGCTTCTTATGTTTAGCCTCTCGTCGGGAGAATGGCCCCCAAGTACATTTGGTCCTAATGATATCATCTCCATATTTGGATAATAATAACTAAAAAAAGCACATTCCAATCCGGCATGAATCGCTTGGATAATTACTTCTTTATCAAAAACATTTTTATATACTTGTTTAGATATTTCAGTTAGCTTTGAGCTAAAAACTGGAGGCCAACTTGGATAGATAGTAATTATCTCAATGTCTATGTCTAACCCAGACATTTTTAAAAGTGTCTTTAACTTCTCAAATAAAACATCTTTATCATATTGTGTTAAACTTCTAGTACTAACTTTGAATTCGATTACATTTTCTAACGTGTGCACTACTGCAAAATTCAGTGATGTATGAACTAAACCTTCATTTGTTGGGTGTAAAGAAATAGGTCCATTTGGTATTATATAAAAGAGATCAATTAATTCATTTTGGAAATCCTTTGAAAATGTTGTTTTATCAGTGAAATCTTTCAATAAATCTATTAAAATTTCTAAGTTTGAATCTGTTCCTTCATAAAGATTCTTAATATTAGTGGTTAAATCTTTTATAAATGCTTCAAGTTCATTCCTCTGGCCTTGTTCTATAAAGAAAATAACATGGGCCTCTCTAGGAATCGCATTAGTTAGGTTTCCTCCCTCTAGAGAATTAACTAAAATATTAAATTTCAAATTTATTTTCCAAATTATTTCAGTTAATATTTTTAAAGCGTTCCCTCTTTTTTTGTTAATATCTGTCCCTGAATGCCCTCCAAGTAGTCCAGAAATGGAGATTCTTACTGCTATTAAATTCGGGTTGCTTACTAATTCTCTCTCGAAACTTATTTCAGCTTTAAAGACTCTTCCTCCAGCACACCCAATGGTAAATCTATCATCTTCTTCTGAATCAAGGTTTAACAAATATTTTCCACTTATCAAATTTTTATCCATTTGACTTGCACCAGAAAGTCCTCTCTCTTCATCAACTGTGAATAATAAATCTAGATCAAGGGCATCAAAATTTAAAGTTCCATCGTGAATTTTCTTCATAATAGCAAGCTGGTATGCAATACCAACGCCATTATCCGCACCCAATGTCGTACCTTCAGCAGTTAACCATTTTTCGTTATCAATTTCGATCGTCTTTAATTTTAAAGGATCCTTTGAAAAATCGTGTGGATAATCCTTATTTTTTTCACATACAATATCCATGTGACTCTGTAAGACTATTCCTGAATTAGCGGATGTTGCCCCTTTCTTGCTTGGGATATGAACAACCAAATTTTTTATTTCATCAATTTCAGTTTGATAATCCAATTTCTCAGCTTCCTTTTTAATATATTCTCTAATCTTATCTTCATGTGTCGAACATCGAGGAATTTTAGTAATTTCATAAAAAAATTGCCAAAATTCTGAAGGTTCGCCAAATTCTTTTAAATTTTCCATAACTATCGCTTCCAATGCAAATATAAATATGAATAATTTTTTATTACTTATACAAAATAATATTTAATTCCTTATAATAATTGTAATAGAGGATAAATAATGAGCAGCTGGAAGGATCTGTATTCTGAAGTTAAACGTCGCAAGATGGAAGCACTAGATAAAAAAGATGTTGTAAAAGCGGTTGAAAAGCATGGTAAAATCCTTGCGGTTGAAGGTCGCTACGAACGCCCTAGAAAGGTTATAGATCACATGTATGCCGCAAAACATATAACTATTAAACCAAACGATATCATGAAACATAATTTAAACGATTACGATGTCGTTTTGATCGGATGTCCTGGAGACAAAATTCCGCATTCAGCTTTCCCAAAAATTAGTGAGTATGTGTCTCTAAAAGGAGGCTGGTTAATAACAACTGATTGGGCATTAAAACATATCGTTGAAAATATTTTTCCTGGTTACATTCGGTGGAATGGACAAAAAACTGCTGATGCTGTCGTTGCGTGTCAAATAGTTGAACCAGATCATCCTTTCTTAGAAGGTGTATTAAGCGAAATACAACAAGCTAAATGGCAAAAAATGACAGCTAAAGATACAAAGAAAGCAGAATTTAAGTGGTGGCTTGAAAATAGGTCTTTTCCCATACAAATTATCAGCCCTGCAGTTCGTATTTTAATCAGCTCTTATCGTATTAAGCAAAAATGGGGTGAGGATCCTGTATTGTGTTATTTTGATCATGGAAACGCGGGAGGACGTGTTATTCATTTCATTTCCCATACACATTTACAGAAAGGAGGAGCAAAAGGTAAATACGCTTCAGCCTTAATTTTAACCAATATATTAGATGAAAAAGTATCTAAAAAGATGGGAATTTCGAAAAAACCCGCAAAAGGGTATGTATCTGATTGGGAACAACCTCAAACTTACGCTCAACCTCAACAGGAAACCTCTTATGCACAAAACGACCAATATTTAAATCCCTCTAGTTCAAATATGGGTTTAACGGGTACTTCTCAAATAGTTGAAGTTGATTTAAATAGCGCTGACTTCTCATATGCAGAAAAATGTAGTTATTGTGGATACGATTATGGCGAATATACTGGGAAAATTTATAAGTGCCAATCGTGTGGGACTACTTATCACGAAAATTGTCTCAACATGCAAATTAACGAAGGTACGTGCAAGAATTGTGGAAATATTTTACTTTGGTAGGTTTTAAATCCTAGTTTCTAAAAATTTTATTCAAATTGTAACTTTTTAAAAAAAATAATATCAGAAGATATACCGGCATATTATCTGAATAGGTTACATTTTTCGTGAAAGGCCGGTTTCACGAACTTATTCCTTAAAAAAGCATTGTAACATCAAAAAAATAATTTAAAAGTAAGTTAAAATAATTAAAAAAAAAAATTCGCTAAAAAATCTAAGAGATTTTTTTGATTCTTATTCCTCAATAATCTCGATTACTTCTTCGGGACACTGGGTTTCACAGGCTCTGCAACCGACGCAATCATCTCTATTGTCTTCGATTATATTTACCTTTCCGCCTTCTGGTTCCCCGAAACATTCACTTGGGCAAACTTCGTAACAAGTTCCGCAACCAGTGCAACCATCTAAATCTAGCTTAATTTGAAAGCTCATCGTTATCGACTCCTTATCTATTTTTTTTCGGAATTAGGTAATTATTGTAGTGATAAAATAATTACCTTTGTTTATCAGAATTGTGAAAAAGATTTAAATTTCTTTCTTATTTTAAAAATGATCAAAGATAATTTAAAGAAAATTTAGGAGATTTATTACAAATTTGCCGAGAATAATAATAAAAAAAAAAGAATTATTTATTTCTTTCTTTTAAAAAGAATAGGATTGTATTAAGAAGACCACCAACTACGGTTCCATAAAAACCTAAATCGGGCCACCATGTATATACGCTATAAGTTATTCCAAAGGAGGCAAGTCCAATAATAGCAAAGATCCAAGTTATAATTGCTAAATACATGCCGTATTTGGTAACATCCATCGGAATGAATTTATTAGGTAGCAATTCGTTTAAAGCAATGATTATTTGAATCACGAATAGTATCAGAATTATGTATTGAAGTATTAAATCAGGACCTGTACTATATTCACAATCCAAACAAGAATATCTATTGCCATAACCACTATAATAAAAACCTGCGAAGGGACCTATTATTTCCGTTACAATTGCGATGATACTAAGAACTAAAATCAATAGCGAAAAAGGATCTATATTTCTTTCTTCTGACATATTATATCACTTTTAATCCAAAATTTAAGTAATTAAATAGAAATTAATTCATTTTTATTTATAACTATATCTTATTTAAAATAATTTATTTTTTCGATATTTTGTAATAATTAAACAATATTAAATTAAAGAATATACTAATGAATAATTTAGAAGAGAAGTGGCAGTTTCAAATTAGTGAACCTATTCTTCAAATTGAAATTGGAGATGTAAATAATAATGGTCAAAATGAAATTATAGCAACTTCAAAATCGGG
>JAUWZR010000242.1 GCA_030615235.1 Promethearchaeota archaeon | reverse complement strand
GAACTTATAATCAACTTTGCGATGAAGTACGTGTTCTTGTCTGCAATTCGAGGACCGACTGTCTTATCTGGTATTTTATTTGGCTTTTTATAACCTCCATGAGGGCAAGATAGGATAATTGGTGTGTTGCCTTTCGCGAATTCAAAATATCTACTAAAGTCCATTCAAGCTTAAAAATTAATTCCAAGTAATAAATTTTGATAAATTAATCTGAGAATTGTGATTAAATTTAATCCAGTGTGTTTTATGGTTAGGTTGACTTTAAGGATGTTTTTGTCGTTGCTTAATTTAGGCTCATTATTCAAATTATTTGTTGTGTTAGTTAATAACCTAATAATTATTATCAAAATGTTTTTTAATTTTGAAAATTTTTATTTATTAACATTTAAGTAAATTAAATTGTTACTATTAAATTGAGGTAAGGGATAGATTGGCTATAGATGGTTTGATAAGTTTTTTAAAGAAGAAAGGTTTTAGAGATACATTAGAAGTCCTTATAAACTCCAAAGGGCATAAGATCGATAAACACTCCTTTTATAACGAATTGAACAAATTTAGTTATTATAATTCGTATTTCCGAGTTAAAGAGGATTTAATTGAGAGGGGTTTAATTACGATTGAGCAAAAGAACAAGAAGAAGTTCGTAAAATTAACATCTAAAGGTTTAGATGTGTATAATAGATTAGAGGAAATTAATAATCTAATCAACAATAAATAGACTTCGCTTTATGCTAAAACATATTCTCAACGGTTATTTTTAATCTTTCTTTCTTTTTTTATTACAAAGACATATTTACGTGATTAGAAGGAGTTATGAAAAAATGATTTTCAAAAAGCTTATCGTAGGAGCATTAGGTACTAATTGCTATATCTTTGGATCAGACAAGACCAGAGAAGTTGTTGTGATAGATCCTGGAGGAAACGCCGAAGCAATAATTAATAGCATTGATGAATTGAAAGGAAAACCAATTGCAGTTTTGTTAACACACGGTCATTTCGATCACACAACAAAAGTAGGTAAAATTCTTCGCCAATTTCAAATACCACTGATGTACAATAAGAAAGAGTACGATTCTGGAACATTTAAACAAAAAGAAGCTAATCGGTGGCTAGTTGAGGAAGATATAATTAAAATCGGAGAGATTAGACTCCTTACTTTAGAAACACCAGGTCATAGTCCTGGATCATTGTGCTTTTACACTTCCGATGTTGATAAGTTTAGAGGAAACGAAATTAGCGGTATAGTGTTCACTGGTGATTTAATTTTTAGAGGGAGTATTGGAAGATCGGATTTTCAGGGTGGGAATCAGAATTTATTATTTGAAAGTATACGAAAGAAGATTATGCATAATAAAGGAATAAACGATAACTTTATCGTATGCCCTGGGCATATGGGATTATCAACTGTAGGAGAAGAAAGAGCAAATAACATGTTTAGGAAATTTTTTCTTTAATTTTTGAAAAAATTCTTATAAAAGCAAGTAGTTGGATCAATTAGGATCAAGAAAATAAAAGATTGATTACTTAAGGATAATTAGAATAAGTTGTTCTTCAAGTGCAATCATTGTTTCTCCTTTACTTGTCTCCAAGCGTATAAACTTCAAACCACCTTCCTTTAAAGCCTTTACTACTTGTTTTCCTTTACCGATTAGTGATGTAACATAAGCTGCAATTTCTTCACTTATTTCGATATCCATGTTAGAATCTATCGGTAAACCACTCGAATCGCAGATTATAACGCCCCTGATCCCCTCTCTTTCCTCAAATTTTCTTATGATAGCCTTGACTTCTTGTCTATTTATCACGTTAAATCAAATTTTTAAGTTTTTTGATGATATAATTATAATATATTCCCTATTTAAAAAATTATCATCTTCTTTTAATTCTTTTAATGTGTTGTAAATAATCTTTTGATTGTTATACGAAAGTGAGGTTGATTTTTATTTTATGCTTATCGTGATTTCCTCAAAATATGTATTTATAAATTACGAGGAATTAATCACCATTCTCGTAAAAAAGCCTTCGAAAAAAGGAAAGAACTACTATTTCAGCATACCAATCGAATTTATTCGCACAGGTAAAATTGACCCTGAGAAAGACTATGAACTTCAAATTTTCTCTTTATCTCAGGTGAAAAAAAAGGAATAGAATATAGTAGAATGTGACAATTTTGTAATTGTAATTAAATTTACAATACTAAAGATTAGAGGATACATTTTATGTCCATAGCTACGCGTTTTAAGTTGAGATGTAATAACTGTAACTATGTTTGGGACACTAAATACAATAGGATTCCTGCTAAATGTCCTTCATGTGGTACTAGAATATATGGAACATCGAAATATACTTTATTAAAGGTATATAGAAAGGAATATAGAAAGGTATATAGAAAGAGATACCGTTCTGGTTGTTTTATTGCTACTGCTGCTTATGGAACGCCATTTGCCAATGAAATAAATGTTCTTAGATATTGGAGAGATAATTCATTATTACAAAAATCTCTTGGAAGAAAATTCGTATCATTGTACTATTCTATTAGTCCTCCAATTGCATTTAAAATAAGTGAAAGAAATTTTTTAAAAAAGGTAATTCGAACGTTTCTTTATCCATAGATTGCAATTTTGAAAATTATTTACTATTAAGAATTGTTATTTAGGGAATTGCCCCTGAGAAAGACTACAAAATTCAAATTTCCTCTATACCTTAAAAATAACATTTAAACCTGTCAAAATTTCTAATTCGTTTTCAAATAAAGTAGACATAGCAAAAACAAAGTTCAAAAGGATTGGAGCGACCCGTTAGCCCTTGATGGTTGCGTAGCGAAGCGGAGCAAGGTCGCGACAGCGGAGCGTAAGCGGAGCTAAATACTAAATTTATAAAACACAAACAGGGTCTATTAATTTTTTTTACCTAAAACTCTTATTGAATGGAGAAGCAATTATTTATAATAGGAATCTTCTGATTTCAAATTAAGGGTATTTTTATTATTTATTGGTAGTCTTGAGGCTAACAAATCCATGAAAATGATTCGGGTGTTAATGACTTTCAGTATTGAGTGATAAAGATCGTTTATTCTTATTGATTCAATATTTGTAAAATATTGTTTATCTAGAAATATAATTGTGTTATTTTCTATGTTTATTGTTTGCAAGAGGTTTTGACTAATTAAATAAACTCTTAATTCCCGAGTTATTTGACCTTTTTTCTTTTCGTTGAAATTGGAAAATTGAGCTATTATTTCCTCATTTAACAGTATTCTATTTAGAATTTCGAGATAATTTTTATTTTTAGGTTTTGCGATCCCTATCAAATTTCCTTTTTGCTTTCCTTCTTTGTCAAAAAGTTTAGGATATTTTACCTCAAATACAAATTCATAAGATTTGTCCTTTTTATCTGGTAATATATGACAATCTTCGATAAATATTTCCTGATGAGGCTTTTTAATTTTGGTTTTCCTGACTGTTTTTTTTGAACTTGGTTATGGGTCATTATTTAATCGCCTTAACGAAATTAAATTATTTAAGTGGTATACTTAAATGTTAATTTTTAAATCGCTAGAGACAACCAATTTTATAACATGCTTAAATATAGAGCAATCTTCACCTTTATAATCTGCCAATCATACGAAGTAAACATTCCCAAAAATGCACTCCCACCGTGGCGACTCGGGCGCG
>JAUWZR010000076.1 GCA_030615235.1 Promethearchaeota archaeon | reverse complement strand
TCTTAAATTACGCGTTTTAACAAGTATTTAATGCATTATGTCCTATGAGTTATAAAGTGAAATGATACCGTTAAAACTTGACATTCTTGAAAAGAGTGAACATAAATTAGTTTTAGTAGTTGAAGGAATTTCTGTTGAAATGATAAATGCAATAAGACGGATAATGCTTACAGAAGTACCCGTAATGGCTATTGACGAAGTAATCATTTTAAAAAATGATTCTCCGTTATATGACGAGATTATTAGCCATAGACTTGGCTTAATACCTCTAAAAACTGATTTAGACGTGTATAAACTCCCTAAGGAGTGCGAGTGTGGAGGTTTTGGATGCCCGCTTTGTCAAGTTTCCCTAACATGCGAAGTTACTAACACTACCAATGCTTCTTTAGATATCTACTCAGGTGATTTAAAATCTAATGACCCTAAAATAGTACCTGTTGATCCATTTATCCCAATTGTCAAAATAGATAAAAACGATAAAGTTATTATCGAAGCTTATGCAATTTTAGGCATCGCTAAAGATCATGCAAAATGGCAAGCTGTGTCGAATGTGGCGTTTAAATATTATCCTGAAATCAAATTCGATACAAATGCGCTTAAGGATTCGGATGAAAATAATTTAGTAGTTAAAATGTGTCCTGAAAAGCTTTTTGAACTAGCTAGTAATGGATCACTCAAATTAAAGGACGATTACGAGAAAAATTGCACTTTATGCAAGTCTTGTGAGAAAAACTCTGGTGAAAAGATAAGCGTAAATTCAAAGGAAGATGTATATATCTTTTCTATTGAGAGTGATGGTGTCCTAGATTATGATGCGTTAATTAAAAAAGTGTTTGAAGTCTATAACGAAAAGATCGATGAATTTGTAACAGAATTAGAGGAACTCGATATAGAATCCTAATCAACCGCAAATTTATTAAAATATTAAAAATTTTAATGTTTATATTTTTTCAATTAAAAAGTTAAATGATTTAGTAGTATGAGCCATCGCATTACAGGACCAAGTAACTATTACAATAGAAAACTGATCCGAGAATTGTGGAAAACTAAGCGGAGAATATGGAAAAAAGTTTCAAAGAAGTTATCAGGTCCCCGAAGAGGGAGAGTTGAAGCAAATCTCTATAGAATCAACAAAAAAACTAAAGAAAATGATGTTATTGTGGTTCCAGGCAAGGTATTAGGGATTGGTGAAATTGACCATAAGTTAACTATTGCTTGTTTAGATTGTTCCAAAAATGCTAGAAAAAAAATAGAAACTTCAGGAAGTAAGCTATTATCAATTGAGGAATTACTTGAACAAAATCCTGAAGGTAAAGATGTTAAATTGTTTTATTAGTAAAAAATGGAGTGGAGAATAGATGCACGATTACCTATTATTGGACGCTAAGAACAAAATTTTAGGAAGATTTTGTAGCCAGGTAGCTAAAAAGGCATTACTTGGTGAAAAAATTGTCATTATAAATGCTAAAGATGCAATCATAAGTGGTACTAAGCAAAATATTCACAAGAAATATCTAGAAAAGCTGAATATAAGTACAGCAACTAATCCAAGGCGTGGTCCTTTCTGGCCTAGACGACCTGATACCTTTATGAGGAATATAATAAAAAAAATGCTCCCTACTAAAAAAATTAGAGGTAAAGACGCTTTAAAAAGAGTTCATGTATATATCGGAGAAATTCCTCATCGTTTCCAAAAAAGGTATCAAAATTTAATTCCAACAAATATACCGGATTCAGAAAAGAAAAGGCTTTCTTATTACAACAAATTTATTACTTTAGAAAATCTATGTACGAGAATTGGATGGAATAAATTAGAAATAGAGGCTTAAAGATTATGTCTGAAAGAACAAAAGTAATACAGTCTTCAGGTAAGAGAAAAACAGCGATCGCTCGAGCAGTTTTAAAGTATCCTGCTAAAGGACAGATAAAGATAAATAACGTACCTTTAGAAAATTATGAACCGGATATTGGGAGAATGCGCATTCAAGAAGTATTAGATGTCATCGACCACCCTAAAATAGAAAAATGTGACATTACGATTAGTGTAAAGGGGGGTGGAAAAATGGGACAAACTGATGCAGTTCGAATAGCAATCGCTAAATCCTTAAATAAATTTATTGGAACGAAAACAATTGAAAAAACTTTCAGAGAATACGATGAATCTCTACTCTCAGGAGATTCAAGAAGGACCGAACCTAAACATTTTGGGGGGAAAAAAGCAAGAGCTAGACGACAAAAATCGTTTAGATAACCTACATTAATGCGAATTATTCTACTAGGTCTACATTTGCTCCTAATTTTTTAATATGATCTACGAAATTCGGGTACGAATCTTCCACAATCTCGATATTTTCAATTTGGGATGGGCCTTGAGCAAATAAACTTGCTACGGTTAAAGCCATTGCAATTCTATGATCGTTTTCATGATTAAAGGAAGCACCTCTTAATTCCTTGCAGTGATAAATTGTGATCTTATCTTTTTCCTCTAACACTTTGACGCCCATTTTACTTAGTTCTTTAGCAATTACCGAAATTCGATCGCTTTCTTTTTTTCTAAGATTTAACGCATTGAATATTTCTGTCTTGCCCTTAGCAAATGCTCCGATAATGGATAATATTGGAAATAAATCAGGAGTATCTCTGATATCTATAGCAATACCGGTCAAGGGATTCTGATTAATATTACCATTTACGATAAGGCAATTATTTTCTTTTAAAGTTCTGATATTCGCACCCATTTTTTGCAAAATCTCAATAATTCTTTGATCTCCTTGCGGTTTTTCAAAATTTAAATTTTTTATAACAACTTGTGATTCTTCAGGAGTTAATATTGTAGCTGCTAATATAACCGAAATCGAAGAAAAATCGCCAGGTACTTCGTACGTTTGAGCTCTATAGTTTTGCTTACATGGAACTAAATAGGAACCTACTTTCTCATTGTTTAGGTTCTCTTGAATTTTAATGCCAAATGACCTTAATACATCTAAAGTGATTTTAACATATGGATAAGAGGTAATGGGAGATGTAATTTTTACAATCATTGAATTTCTTTTCTTACAATCTAATAAAGGACACATCATAAGTAGAGCTGAAACAAACTGGGAACTAATATCTCCGGGAATGCTTAGGATATCACATTTTTTTCCTTTGCGCTTTACTTTTAACTCTTTTTCGGTTAATCTATAATTACATCCGATACTTTCTAATGCTTTTAATAAAGGAATAATCGGCCGCTTCCTTTTTATGAATTCCCCTGTAAAAAACAACCCACCATCGATTAGCATTGCAATTGCTGTAAATATTCTGATAGATGTGCCAGAATTCCGGCAATCTAACAATTTTTTAACTGTCTTTATTGTTTTCATGTTACCTTTGACCATATAGGTGTCATCCGATACTCGTGAGATTCGATGACCTAAAGACTTTAAAATATCAATTGTAACCTCAACATCCCCAGAAATTAATGGGTTTTTAATTATTGATACTCCCTTAGCAAGACTAGAAGCTATTAAAGCACGATGAGAATAGCTCTTAGAAGGTGGAGCATTTACGGTACCAATAAGTTTTTTTGTTGGAGCTATTCTAAGCTTCATTTATTATCACATGCTGATTGATTTAAATGGAAGTTAAGTAAAAATATATGAAGGCTTTGATTATAATTTTGTTTTTATTAGTGTAATAAGTTAAGATGAAGATGAATGACATAAATTATACGATTCATAAAACATAATAGGTGCAGACTACTCAATATATATTAGTTGACTTATATAGTGAGTATGGTTCAAATATATCACATATTTGATGGTTATAATGGGAGATAACACGTTAGGAACTAGATTTAAAATTTCTTCATTTGGAGAGAGCCATGGTAAAGTAATTGGAGTTTTGATTGATGGTACACCCGCTGGATTAAATTTTGATTTAGATTTTATTCAGCATGAATTAGATAAACGAAAACCTGGACAATCGCACCTGACTACAGCCCGTAAAGAATTAGATAAAGTTGAGGTTCTATCGGGAATTTTTAATGATAAAACAACAGGTGCCCCAATTTGTTTAATCATCAAAAACCAATCGTTTGATTCGACAAAATACGATAGATTTAAAGATTTATTAAGACCTTCTCATGTAGATTATGTTTTAATAAAGAAATATGGTGGATTTGCTGATTATCGTGGATCAGGAAGATTCTCAGGGAGAATAACCGCTGGATTTGTAATGGCAGGTGCAATCGCGAAATTGATTTTAAACAAATTCAACATCTTTATATTTGCATATACAGAGAGTATTGGAAAAATTACAGACCCAACTGAGTATTCTGCTGATAATCTTGAGCAGCTTGCCAAAGTTAGGGAAGAATCTCCTGTAAGATCTCTAAATGCGAAATTATCATTAAAAATGGAAAATGAAATCGAATATATCAAAAATTCGAAGGACTCAGTAGGTGGAAGCATAAAGTGTATCGTTAAAAATATCCCCCCGGGTATTGGCGGGCCAATCTTCAATAGCCTTGAATCTAAGATTAGTAGAGCCATTTTTGCGATCCCGGCAATTAAAGGTATAGAATTTGGCGCTGGCTTCAAAGCCGTGAATATGAGAGGATCAGAACACAACGATCCTTGGATTATAAAAAATGGGAAGGTTGCAACCTTAAAAAATGATTCTGGGGGAATAATAGGAGGTATTTCTACAGGAATGCCTTTAAGTTTGCGAATTGCTATAAAACCAACAGCATCTATAGGAAAACGGCAAAAAACTGTCAACATTAGAACTATGAAAGAAACTGAAATCGAGCTAGAAGGAGACCATGACCCTTGCATAGTTCCAAGAGCAGTTGTAATAGTAGAATCAATGTTAGCGATCGTACTATTAGATCAATTATTAATTGAAGGTTTTATTCCAACTGTATTAAATAGCTAATTTTTTATTGATACATTGTTATATTAAAATTTTTAATATGATAATGCCAGTAAAATAGAACTTTATCAAAAGAGAAACGAATATGAAAGAAAAAAAAGAAAAAACTCAACCCTTAACAAACGCCAACATTACTATTGAAAGTCATCTCATGGCTTTTGCTGCTAATGAATCTAGGTTAAAAGCAAAAGTAATTGAAATGGATGAGTTCCAAACTAAATTTATTAAATCGAAAAATACAAATTTTTAATTTATCTAGCTTTATTAAATAAATATACCTAGAAAAAAATACATTGTGTTTAATATGAGTCGGAAAATAGATACTTCTTCACAATTCATAGAGTTTTTTGTTAAGAAAGGGCATTATTTAGTTGAACTTTCAGAAAACCACTTTAAAAATAAAGAATACAAAAAATCCCTTGAATTACTCTCTCAAGCGCATACGATGTTTGAAAAGGGAGGAGCAAAAGCAGAAGCAGAAAAGGTTAAAGCAAGATTTAACGATATAAAGAAGAACTTCTTCTCAAGCACTAAGACTTAGTTTTCGGTCATATTTTGTATTTTTCTATTAATATCCGCTATATGTGGTCCATTCCAAAATACTTTTCTACATGTTGGACTAACACATTGAAAAAATTCATTGTAGTTCAAAAAAGTTTCACGTTTTACTAATTTTTTTATCAAAATCTTATTACTAACTTCTTGAAGAGGTGAATTACAAGTCGAACATCTTGTATTCTGAATGTTAAATTTTAATTGTAACTTTAATTTTTGTTTAAGTTGATTTAAATACGAATATATTCCCTCTCCTTCAAGAAGAATTGCGTTGTCCATATTATCCTTATAAAACGGGAGATCTTTAGTTATGATTGTTCTGTTAGTCGATTGTGCGTATTCTTTTAAGCTAATATCGGGAACAGGATTAATGTTATAGTATTCTATTAAATCGTTGGCATATACAGTATCATAACCAAAAATTCTTAAGAATCTAGCAAGTTTACCTAACATTGCATCTACAAGAAATTTCATACCTATTACAATTATATTTAAGTCATAAAATAAATTAATATATTTGATATTTTTATTAAATCTAAAATAATATGCTGATTTAAAGTGGAAATTAGAGAGTTAATGAAAAAAGCTACAATTTTTCATGGGCATATTTGTCCCGGAATTGCTATAGGCGTGTTGGCTGCTAAATATGCTTTAGAACATGGTTTTGAGCACTCCCCTGATGAAGAACTAGTAGCTGTAGTCGAAACTGACAATTGTAGCGTTGATGCACTCCAAGTTTTATTAGGTACCACATATGGGAAAGGCAATTTAATTCATAAAGATTATGGCAAAAACAACTATAACATCTACAGTAGAAAAAATCAAAAAGGGGTTAGATTAGCTTTAAAAAAGTCTATTTTAAATAATAAAAAATTGTCAAGAGATGAGAAAATTCAGAAGTTTCTTGGTTTGGAACCTGAAGATGTTTTTGAAATTAGAAATATTGAATATTATCCTCCTATGATGGCTCAAATAGAAGAATCAGAGCCATGCGAGATATGTGATGAACTTACAATGGACAGCCGTATGATGAATTATCAAGGAAAAATTATGTGCATCCCTTGTTATAAAGAATTTAAGAAGTAAAAATCCATAGTCTTTACAAAAATGGAACAAATAAAAAATTCAGTATAGGAAAGAAAAAGTATATTTCTGTTAGTTAATAAGTATAAAATGTAAGGAGAGAAATAATTATCACTTAATATGGGATGATTTGAGGAAAATTATGATTCAAGAAGTGCAAAAAGATCACACTCTTTTAGTAAAAGGACCTTCAAGAGTTACTTTATTAGAAGGAAAGGTGGAAGTGTTTGGAAAGGAATTTTCACCAAAGAGAAGCGAGGTAGAAAACACTCTTATTGTACCCGGTGCTAATAGTTATCCATTATTCGCACTGGAACCATCGAAATTAGAGATTTTTACAAATAATAGAGAAAATATAGAAATAGTAGAAGAAAACACTATTAACAAAGAATGGGTTAAAATCAAGGATTCTGTTATAAATGAAATTAGGAAAAATGAGAAAAAAAAACCTTTAAAACTGATGGTTTTAGGTTTGAGCAATGGTAAAACGACTCTCCTCAAATATCTTGCAAACAACATACTTAAAGAAGGATTGAAAGCAGGTTTCCTGGATTCTGATTTAGGACAACAACTATTATACCTTCCTACAACTCTTAACATTGGAGAAATTAATAAAAACATCGTTTCGAGCGCTGAAATTGATGCTGAAGAAACAGTATTTATTGGAAGTACATTCCCAAAGGCAAATTTCAAATTTATTATAGCTCATTCATGTATTGATTTAATAGATCGATTCTTATCAAAGCATGAAAACATTGATATCATTTTTATTGACAGCGATGGATGGATAAAAACTGAGGCAGGAATCATATATAAAAACTTTTTCATAAACACCGTTGATCCTGATCTTTTAATTGTATTTCATGATGACGATATTGAAGAATTAGAAGATATTGAAAAGAATGCGTCTAAATCGAAAAAAAGAAAAATATTTTTTTTAAAGGAAGAAAATAAATATTTTTATGAAAAAGATAAAGAAGAAAGAAGGTTTTTACGGCAGAGTCAGTTTGCAAAAGTTTTAGAAAAATTTAGGAAAATATCGATACCTTTAGAAGGGATTAAATTCATTAAAGCGGGCTACAACCAAGAGGAAGATAAAGTCACAGAAGAAGAAATCGATCTCAATGTCTTAAGATCTCTCCCTTATCATTATGTAATTTCTGCGTTATTAACAGAAGATTCGAAGCTTATTCGAATATGTCTACTTTTCGTAATTAATTTAGAGAAAAAATATATTCTTCTTTTTTCGGATTTAAATTTTAAAGAGCAGAGTAGAGTAAGAAAAATCTTACTAGGTAGTCTAAGGTTAAGTATAAAAGGAAATCACCAGGGTTATCTTTATTTATAGTTAAAAGCTTGAAAAATTTAGTAGTTAAATTGGAATATGGTCTAACTAATATTAAATCACGAGTGAGTGATGTAATTGGTAGAAAATTTATTAACCAAATTCCTTAAATTAATGTCAAAAGACATAACCGACTCTGATTTAGAATTGGTTCCATTGGGAAGGTCATTAGGTCTTGACTTAATTTCTTTTGCTAAACTTCGAGCATCGCAAGAGGATGATTTTGTAGATGGAATTAGAAAACATACGTTGAGAAAATTAGCTAAGCATAATGAAATTTTTTTACATAATAGTGATTCATTTTATGCTGGTAGCATAGATTTTATGGTGGGTGGTAGCTCTCATGGTAAAAGTTTCTTTCTTCTTGAAACTAATGGTGGTTCTAACAGAGGTCTATCAATTCTTACCAAAAAACAACAAGCATTAATGTATGATGGATATTTTGAATCGATTTCCCAAGCGATTGAAAAATCGAGTGATAAAGATTTAAAAATTTTAGTGTTAATTGGAGTCCCCGTAGATGATGCTCTAATTCACGAAAAGGTAATAATGGTTGAATATTTTAGGAAGAAAATTAGATCCTTAGGATTGTCCCTAAAAATTTTTAACTCCGATACTTATGACAAGAATCATGAAGCAAAAATTGTGTTTCTGATTTCCGATTATGAGCATTTAAGTAAAGCCCTGTCATTTGCCGATACAGAAATAAGATATCTAGGTGAAAAAGTAAGCGTTTTGATAGGAGATGGGATAGCTAGGAGATTAAACAATGAGAAATTTATCAATATGATTCGAGAAGATTATCGTCAAATTAATTCCACAATCGTAAATCCTATCTTTAAAATAACAGATGATAAATCCCTCACATATTTAGCTAGCCATCTAATAAAGAATCGCCTTGAAAAATATAATTTAAAAAGTTTAGTTTTTGCCAAAGCCTACGATGAGAAGGATTTAATCGATAAAGTAACCAGAATGATAAAAACCTTTAAGAAATCATTTATGATTAAACCAAGCGGAGGATCTGGAGGAGCAGGAGTAATGCAAATTCTCAAAAATCATAATGCGATGGAGATTAAGAAGAAATTAGATGAAAGCAAAAAAGAATTCTATGCAAAATTCTCAAGAAAGCGAAATCCTTTCCCTTACACAATTCAAGAAAAAGTCAATTTTTCTCTTATTAATTGGGAAGGCTTTAAGCATACATTTGATCTACGGCTATATTTTGCTCTAAACAAAAACCAAATTATTCCTATCGGAGGGTTAGCTCGTATCGCAAGGGGTCGATATCTTAAAGGTTTAAACAAAGAAGAATTTGTTGTAAATTTATCAGGGTACGATGGAAGAATAGAAGTTAATCGTGGAATTGGTTTATCAGAGGAGAATGGTAAGCTATTAAATTTAAAATCTACAGATTTTACCAACTTATTTTGCATTGGATCTTTAATGTTCAAAAGCATGATCGAGAACTACAATGATATCATGCAATTTTCAAATTGGAGTAATTATCTGAACTAGATCCAATTCATTTACATGTAAGCTCAGACAGCTATTCCTATACTGAAGTTAAAAGTGGACTATTACGATGCTCTGAAGTACGAAGACATTCCCTATGAAAGTAAAGAATTTTTTCACCTTTAAACACTCCATTTATAAGATCACCTAAAGTAATTTGAAAATACTTATACAGATTCTGCTCTTTTAGCTCCTCTGAACAAAGGGGGCACTTTATCATTAAAAATCATTATACTTAATTTAGAATATATAAAAAATAGCTTATTTAAAGTAAACATATTATAAGGCAGTAAAATGCGCTATTTAAGATTTAAAGAACTTTAATGATGCAGCAACTAAGAGTAATTCATTTTTCTTTTGCGTATGACCGCCTTTTTTAAGGATCAATGTATTTTTTTCTGTGATACCAAGGAGTGTAACATTTTCTTTGAAATTTTTGAACTTAATTATTCTGTCATTTCTAGCATGAATAAGGAACACCCTTCGAGAGTAATACTCCCATTCTTCGTCTGAAATTAAACTTTTAAATTGTTCAATAACAATATATGGTGAAAGTTCTTCATTTTCTTTTTTATTTGGAAACAATTTAACTCCCTTAATTAAATAGCTGAGCATAACAATTAGATTATATTTTGGTAAATTTTGTTTATAATACGACATAGACGATATCGCTATAATTTTCTTTATGTTTTCACTTGAAAACCCACCACA
>JAUWZR010000074.1 GCA_030615235.1 Promethearchaeota archaeon | reverse complement strand
GATTTTTGTAAAGAACTGTTGAAACAAGTTAGCTTATCCCATGATAATTGTAACTATTATAGAGATAAAATCTGTAAAAAGTTCGACTATACGATTCCTGATGAAATTACGATTGATAATTTAGATACAATCCCATATGTTCCCACAGAAACATATAAAAAATCGGGTAATCGAACTCTAAGCCTATCAAAAGTACCTCTTGAGAGTATAGCTCTCTTTTCGTGTTCTTCTTCTACTACAGGAGATCCTTCGATAGTTCCCCGAACATTAGAAGATTTTGATCAAATTCAATATAATTCAATTAAGGTTTTTACAGAATTTTTTGGATGGGAAAAATTAAAAATTGGCTCTAAAAGATGTGTCACTTTTAATTTTTCGCCAGATCGCTTTTTCATGTCAGTAATGGCAAAGAGAAGTGCTAAAGGATTTGAATATGTTGACAAAACTCGGTACTTTACAGCTTGCATGAATAAACCTTGGGAATTTTATGGCCATGAGGAATATTTAGTAAAAATGAAAATTTTAAAAACAATATGGGCAATAATATCAACTTTTTCGCCTAGAGGGGGCTTCATTTTGGATGTTTCTAAAATGTTGAAAATGGTCGAAAAAATTACAGATACAGGGCATTGGAAAAATATCGAGGTTAGTAAAATTTTATTTGGTGGAAGTCCACTCTTAATGAATAATATGTTTGAGAAGAGACTGTTACAAGAAAATGTATACTTTGATCTTGATGGAAGATCTGTTGTCGGATGTGGTGGTGGGGGATGGGATGGTGTCAAAGGCGAAGCAAAGATGGGTGCGGTAAATAAAAGTAATTTCATTGAATATTACGAAAAAGTGTTTAACATCAAACCAAAGGATATTAGAGATATTTATGCGTTTACAGAGGGTCCTACACTTTTTGGAGGTCATTGGTCTGAGAAATATCAAGATTTTTTACTACACTGTCCTGATACTGCTCGAATAATCGTAAGGGATCTTGAAAATTTAGAACCCGTTAATAATGGAGAAGAAGGCCTTTTGGAAGTTCTTACACCTTATGGTGTTAATGGTACAATAAATCAAGCGGTTTTAGTTGATGACGTTGTAGATTTAATCTCAATAAATAAGTGTCCAGAGTGTGGCTATAAAGGAGCTACCTTTCGAATAATAGGGAGATTAAAAAATGCCCAAGGAAAAAGCTGTTCTTCTTTAATTGATTGGATCTATTAAGTCTTTTATTATTCCTTCAAATCTCTTTAGATTAGAATTATTTTTAATTATAAAAAAAAGATATAATTAATTTCAAAATCAATAGTATATAGGCATAAACAAGTAAGGAACTACTAGTATTATTATAGGAGTTATTACAAGAGGTATAGTATTCATAATAATTCCAAACACCGAAACTACACTCCCAAACTTCTCAAGAGTATTTATCGGTTCAATTTCTCCAGCTTTCCTACTATTTACTCTGGAAAGAATCCCGAATATTAAGCCCGCAATATTAAGAATTATGGCTATAATAATCGTTACCAGTCCACCTCCCAGTCCAATAGGATAATAAGGATAAAACATTGATGATATTAAAAATCTGAAGAAACTACTACCCCCAAAAATAAAACCAGCAATTGCTAAAGCAATCGATACAATAGCGAAGGCAAAGCACCTTTGTGAATGAGGTCCTGGTCCTCCTACTTTAATCGGTTTTGGCTCGTAAACGGGAACTGATCTAACTGTTGATGATGCTTGATTTTCTTCAGCTTTTAATTGAGGCGCATTAGGAGTGTGTGGAAGTACACTTCCACAACTTGCACAAAACTTTTGATTTTGGGATTCTAACCTTTCCCCACAATTTTGACAAAACATAATCTCTCTTTCCTATTTTGTTCAATAATAATTATGATTGTATTTCTATTTAATAATATTATAATGTCAGATTTAAAATATTTGATTTAAATTTCTATATGTCAGATATAATTAAGAGATGAGATTGTAATAAAATCTGCTAGGTTTTAAAAAATTCTTTTTTAAGCATACATTCATGTAATATTGATAACCGCTACTTTCAATGAAAGTAATGATATTAATAATAATAATTATGTCAATCAAATGACCTGTAGAGAATTGGAAGACGATATTATTATAGGGAAGAAAAGGGAGGAAAAGCGAGGTACCAGAATTGATATAATCATTAAATAAAGAATTTAGCAATAAAATATCTCTCAAAAACAAATAAATAAATGTAATTGGAACACACGCTATAAAAAAGAGGACGATTGATATTCTTTTCAATATGCTAATCTTTCGAGTAGAATGCATGACATTTAATATTTTTTTTAATGGGTATTTTATCTTTCAATCAAAACTTCATGTTGATATATTTTTAATAATAAAATTAAATTAAATTTAAAAATTTCGAATTGAATTATGAAATTCATAAAAAATTAGTGGAAAAAGAACTCTTCGAATGTAACAAACAATTTTTATAAATTTTTGTTAACAGAATTTCATAGAATTATTTAGAATCTTTAAGATCTTTCTTCTTCTTTCTTCTCAGTAGATTTATGCCCTGTTGTAATCAATGTGAGTGCTGCACTTAAAAATAGTAACTTATTAAAGTTACGAATAGTTGCTCCAGAAAAGATTTTTGTATCGTAATTTATAGCGTTATAAAAAAAAGACATTTTAGCTTGTTTAAAAAAGTCTTTGAGTTGCGAAAATGAATTATAATTTAATTTGATTTCAAAAGCTTCGGGAGATTCGTATGCAGGGGAACCTGGAAAAATATGATATGGTTCATTCATTATAGTAATAGGTTTTGAGTTTGTTTTACCATATTTAAACATACATTTTAAAGCGAAATTGAAATCTTTTTGAACGTCTAACCTAGTTTGGAAGGGAAAACCAACCGTTAACCAAATTCTTAGCGTCCTTCGGAATAAATTAGCATTTCTTATTAGGTCTTTAATTTGATTTTTTGGAAATTTAAATGTTGGATCGCATATTTTCGCTATTCTTTGATGAACTTTTGCGGACATCGTTCTAGGAGAAATACCAACTGATGAAAATCTACGAGGAAAAGTCTTATAAAATATTCTCCACATTTCCTTAGGGAAAGGTAACCGCCAAATCTCTAGATCTCCACCAATATCTACTTTTTCTTTTTGAATCAAACCAAACAATGTTTTCCAATATTTGAGATTAGCCGGATAAGTGCCATGTCCAAAAAATATACTTGGAACTTTATATGTGTTTACAATATGTGTAATGTCCTCAATTACTTTTTTAGGACTCCTAAGAAGAACTTCATTTCGACCTGCTAAGCGTTGTAAAGCTCTTTGACCTCCCCCACAAAAGGGACAGTTAAACGGACAGCCCCTTCCTATTGGAAGATTGAAAGAGATTCCCATTATTTTTCTGCTACATTCAAAATATTTTTTTGCATTTTTTAGCAGAGACATGTTTGTAAAATTTAAATTATCTAATGTTTTTGCTGTGTAGGAAAGAGGATTAGTTTTTATATGGTTGGATGAGTTCCGATAAGAAAAATTGGGAATAGAATCTAAAGATTGTTTCTGGTTAATATTTTGAACATACTTTAAAAGAGGAATCTCACCCTCTCCTCTTACTATTCCATCAATTGATTTATAATATTTTAAAATTTGGACATGGAAATATGATGCACTAAACCCTCCTAGTATTACTTTGGCATTAGGTTTTACTTCTTTTACGATTCGAGCTATCTCAATAGCTCCATGTGCATTATGTATCCAATGCAAATCTATTCCACATATTTTGAAATCAATAGTTCTAATGTAGTCTATTAATGACCAATTAGGGTTTAAATATTGTTCTAAAGGATAATTTATTATTTTTACTCCAAAACCTTCTCTCTCAAGTAAATCAGCAATAGCAAAAACCCCCATTGGAATAAAAATAAATGTACTTCGAACAGATTTTGCTCTTTTACCAGGATCCGGTTTTAGCACTCTAGGCGGATGAATGAAAATTACATCGTAGCTTTTCAAAATAATTACCAGAAAATCGGATCTAAGCTTGTAGTTAATTAATTTAAGATTTAAGATAGTATTGAATAGAATTATTTAAATTTTAGGTAAATATAGAAACTAATATTTTTTGTTATTTCCAATTTAGCACAAAGATCTTCAGTTTCAGTAGAAGATCACAAAATTCATCAATTGCAGCAAAAATCAGTTAAAACACCCAGTTCTAATTTTAAATTAAAAAAAGAAATAATTAATTTTTGTTCTTGATTTTTGCCCATACGTAGCCATGGACATCAAAAAGTATAAAAATCGCTATTGTACTTATTATTAGACAAAAAATGAGAAGGTCCCAGGAAGTTGGAGGATGGCCAAACAATGCAGTTAGATTGATAACAAAATTACTCAACCAAGGCCAAGTTTCCGGAAGTGGTTGTCCGTTTAAAAGGAAATAAAAGAAATCTTCAAGTGTACTGTATTGTAAAAGTGTTCCAGCTATAAAAATATTCCAGCTTTGCCTTTTAGTGCCTCCACCCAATTTCCATCCAATAGCAAGAATAAGATAAAAGAAAGTCATCAATAGCCCCCAAAAGGACATATAATACATTGTATTATCAATTGCACCCGCCCATAGATCATCAATTGCAAAATTCACAAGAATGCCTATAGGGATAATAATTACTACAAAAAGAATTACTAATATTAGAATTCGATGCTTAGATTTTTTTGGTTGTAGAAAAAAGCCGGAATTAATCCAAATAATGATAATTGTACGTATAAGAAAAAGCCAGGTGGATTTCCAAGAATTACATAAAATATAATTGGTATTCCATTAGCAATCAAGAATAAAATTATGGCAATTATTAACAATTTTTTATCAGATTCTCCTCTTTCACTTTCCTTATTACCTGCAAGATATACGAATCCAAGAGCTAAAATTATACTTAGACCTAATAAGCTTATAAGCCAAAAAAGTCGCATACCAATCCCTACGCTTGGATTCTCAGCAGCCCAATCTACTTCAGCGGTTAGAATTATTACAAATATAAATATAGCAAGAATAATTATTTTTTTTTTCCAAGAATTAGATTTATTCTCAAACATAATGACTCATCACTTGATTTTATTACTTATTTTATTAATTTTGTTTAAATTATTAGGTTAAACCTTTTGATGTTTAAATATCATCTAGCAATTTAAATAAATAGTAAAGAAAAATTTTTATAATTAAGTCAAAATCTTTTATCAGATGTAAAATATTAAAAATTACAAGTTCTGAGTTAAGGGTAAATTAATTATTCCTTATAGTAATTAGCATGAAAATGAAAAATATGTGATAAACTAAAAGGAGAGTAAAAAATGAAATCAAAAAATAAGGATTCAATTAAATTTCCACTAACGGGATATGTTGTTTATGGGATAACTAAATTTTTCAGCTCGTTTAAATCTCTCTCCTTTTTGTTTGATAGAATCGAGACTAGGTTTTTGCTTAACGATATAAATAAGTTAGACATCGACAGACCGATCTATATTACTGGTCTTGCTCGTGCTGGAACAACCATTATTTTAGAAATGTTAAATAATCATCCATTTTTAGCTTCACATAAATATAAACACATTCCGATGCCATTTCTCCCTCATTTTTTTAGTCATATAGCTGATATTTCAAAATTTTTCACTAAACCTATTGAGCGTGTCCATAAGGATGGAATATTCGTCACCGGTGAAAGTCCTGAAGCTATAGAAGAAAAGTTTTGGAAATACTTCTTCAATAACAATCACAACGAAGAAATTTCAAATATTATGAGTGGGGCTATATCTAATCCCAAATTTGAGCAATTTTATCGAAATCATATTCGAAAGCTCTTAATAAATCAAAAAAGTTCACGGTATTTAGCAAAAAATAATTATAATATTACCAGATTAGAATATTTACTTCGAATTTTTCCAAATGTTAAGTTTTTGCTGATAATACGCAATCCAGTAAATCACATCGCATCATTAGTTAAGCAGACAAGACTTTTTATAAAACTGGAAAAAGCAAATCCTCTTTTAATTGATTGGCATAGAATAACTGGACATAGTGAGTTTGGTCATTATCAGTTATGTATAAATACCGGTGATAATGAACTCATTCATAAAATTCGTAGATTATGGAAAAATGAAAAAACAGATATAAAAGGTTGGGCTTATTACTGGTCTTCAATATATGATTATGCAATGAATCTTCTTGAAACAAATAAGAAGATCAAAGAATCAACTCTTATTATCAGGTATGAAGATTTATGTGAAACTCCATCAGAAACAATAGATAAAATACTTGAGCATTCTGAGCTACCTTTACACAATTTTGAGAAAATAAAAAAATATTACATTAGACATCTACATAAACCTACATATTATACTCCAAATTTTTCTAGTCAGGAATTACTACATATCTCTGAAATTACTAATGCTACAGCTTCTCGTTTTGGATATTAATGAGATAACGAAATTATTCGGTTTAATACTAAGATTTTAACATGTAGATTAACATGTAAATTATTATACTAAAAAAAATACTCATTTTATATAACCTATACAGGATATCTATTTGCTTCATAATTCGAAAAATCAAGTATATAAAAAGAAATACTGAAATAGTTAAAAATGAGATTGAAAAAAATAACCAAAAAATCGTAAGATAACTAATGAAAAGTGCTATATATAACCCAATAAGGTACATAATAAGTTTGGAATAACCCCAAATTGATTTTCTATCAAATATTGGTTCTGATTTATTATTTAAATTCATTTTATGAATATATGATATATAAGAATATGATTTACCGTATTGTAAATACTTCTTAATATTTTGATGTGGAGTTCTTGTACCATGATGAATAACTAATCCTTTCGATGTATAGAATAATTTATAACCTTTCTTTAATAATCTCCAAGAAAACTCTACATCTTCTAATCTATAATTTAAAAATCCGCTAGTAAGATTCCATAGATCTTTTTTAAACACCATATTACTTGTATTAATAAAATTAACGGGAGAATCTTTACTTATAACCGTTTCATTAGTTATAGATGGATTTAATTTATTTTCGATATCGTCGCAAAATATAACTTTTCCACCAACAACATCATATGTATTCAAAAATGGAACTAAATCTTTTAACCAATTTCTTGAAACAAAACAATCGGAATCGGTTAGAGCGATTATATCATTTTTTGCTTCTTTAATGCCAATATTTCTAGCTTTAGCAGATCCAACTGATTTTTCGAGTGAAATTTTTTTAATCGGATATTGTTTCAATAGGTCTTTAGTGTTATCTGTTGAACAGTCATCAACAATTATTATTTCATATTCTGGATAATTCAAATTTGATAGATTTTTGATCAAATTTGGTAAATAACTGACTCTGTTCTTTATTGGAATAATTATTGACACTGGTTTAAGTATCGAACCGAACAATGATTTTTTCGTAAAAAATATTAAATATATTTAATATAAATATTTTATCTTTAGTTTTATAAAGTATCTTAAGATAAATATGGTAAATAAAAAAGATCAAATATTGAGAAATCTGGGCGTTAGTTATTTTAAAAGAATATTAAAAGTAATTAACGGTCCTGTCTTTGTTAGCGCATTCTTTACCCGTGATTGTAATTTTAATTGTCATTATTGTGCTACTTCAAAAAGTCAGAATAAACCAGATATTTCCATAAAACAATGGAAGAATATTATAACTCAATTATATAATCAAGGATGTCGGTTTATTACAATTTATGGGGGTGAACCAACGCTACGGTCAGATTTAGGCGAACTATTAAAGCATTGTATAGACTTAAATATTTATACTCACATAGTAACAAACGGTTCTCTATTAAATGAACATTTACTTGAAGAATTTGCATCCTATGGATATTTTGTTTTAGGTATAGGCATTGATGGGCTTTCAGAAACTAGTTTTAGTCCTAAAAAATATCGTCCAGAATTGATAGAATTACTTCAAAATATAAAAGAAAGATATCCTGACAATATAGATTATAGTATTCATGTTTTAACGACTAATGAAAACATAAATGAACTTATTCCATTAATTAAAACTATTAATAATGATTTAGATTGTCGTTTCTCAATAGATCCCGTACATTCCTCATCAAGTTCTGATGAGCAGTATCAATTTAGAAGTTTTTGTCCTCATTTATTATTAAATAGGGATGTTATGAATCGATTGAGAAAAGTTATTCTAAATTTAAAAAGACAAGGTATTCAAATCTGGTCTCCAAATGCATATTATTATTATATGAATAAATGGTATCAAAAGAAATATTTATGGGACTGTAATGCTGGTGATTTATATTATGCTATTGATAATGATGGAACTGTAATGCTTTGTGAAGATGTTAATACTGATATTCAATTTAATGATTTTATTAGATTATCTCACAAAAAAAGAGTAAATATTATTAAGGATTTTAAGTATGAATATTGTAATTGTTTTAAACCATGTTATTGGAATCCTACATATTTTGTTAAGCATCCAATTAGAAATGTCATTTACCAATATAGATTTAAATAACAATTTTTGGTTAAAAATTGCCTTACATTAACATAAATCAATTAAACCTTTTCTATTTTGAGAATAAAATAAGAGGTACTCCTCTGTTATTTATCCATGGATGGATAGGGAGTTCACTTGAATGGATTTATCAATTAAATTATTTTAATTCAAGAGAACATATTATTATCTTAGATTTACCCGGATTTGGAAAATCAGATAAACCAAATACAAAATATTCGATTGAATTTTTTACTAAATTAATATTAGATTTTCTTAATTTGCTTGGATATAATGAAGCAATTCTTATAGGACATTCTTTAGGAGGTTTGATTGCGCAAAATATAACTATTCAAAACCTAAAATTAGTGAAAAAACTAATCTTAATTAGTACAACCGCGATTTCTCAACCATTTAAAAATAAATTTTTTTTATTTTGGGTGAATATAATTTTCAGATTAACATATACTAATTTCTTGAAAAATACAATTAAACGAATTAACTCGACGAAAGATGAAAATAGAGAGTTTAGAAAACTGTATAAAAATGCCTTAGAAATTCCAAAGTCAGTAGTATTAAGTACTTTTAAAAATATGACATCTAAATTTAATCTAAACGAAAAATTATCTGTAATTTCTCAACCCACACTTATAATTTATGGAACTGAAGATAAAATCATCTCTAAATCAATGATCATTAATTTGGGTAATCTTATCCCTAATTCAGAAATAATTCTAATTGAAAATAGCCCACATAGGGTAATGGTTGAAAATCACGTAAGAGTTAATAAAATAATTGATGATTTTATTAAGAATTAATTCTATAATTTTTATTTACTTCTTCTTTTTCAGAATCAGTTAATTGTCGTATAACCTTAGCAGGCGAGCCAAAAGCAATAGAAAATGGAGGAATATCATCCGTTACTAATGAAGTTGCTCCAATAATCGATCCTTCACCAATTGTAACTCCGGGTAGTATAACTGAATATGCTCCTATTCTTGCATTTTTACATACTTTAATTGCCCCAAAACTAAAACTTCCATGTTTTATATTCATTGCATTATGAGTAAGTAATTTTACGCCTATACCACATCCACTACCCTCTTCAAATTCAATCAATTCAGGTAATAAAGGATCAGGTACTGTTCTTTGAGATATGGAGCAATTTTTGCCTATTTTCATTCCTGTAAATCGAAACAATGCATTTCTAGCTCTTGGCCATCCGGTTAAATAGGTAATGATTAAGGAGATTAAATGATTAAAAGCACCTCTTACAAACCATGATACCGAATAACCTTTAGACTGAAGGTATTTTGCTATTATTAACATCGGTACAGGAGTGAAAACAAATTCATTTGTATTTATATTAATATAAGTAATTTTACCCTTAACTTCAATTTCGAATTCAGGCCTACTATGTTTCCAAATATTTCTAGCTTTTATTAAATCCTTAAAAAAAATTAGGAAATCAGTATTTACTAAAACCAGAAATAAATTAAGAGCAAAAATCATAGGTAAAAGGAGTAAAAGTAACATTAGTCTTACATTAAGAGAGAGATCTTGATTAAACAAGAAACTCGCATATGTATAATGAACTGCGATGAAAGTAACTAAAACAAACCCTAATAAACTAAAAACATATATAATTGAACCCGTCATATGTTTTACTTTTGCTAAATTATATCCTAGAACATATAATACCAGTAAAAATGTGTAGCTAATGAAAATTCCGCCATAAACAAAGAGATTATAATTATAAAAGATTGCTAATAACCAA
>JAUWZR010000301.1 GCA_030615235.1 Promethearchaeota archaeon | reverse complement strand
ATCTTTATTTACATTAATTCCTCCCCGGGAAATTTGATACTGGGCTAAACTCAATGCATCTTCCATTACAGAATTCAGGTCTACCTGCTCAAAATCTCTATCCGCAGGCTTGGCATAACCCCTTATCCTCTCGACAAGGTCAGCTGCCCGGTGAGCAGTATCTATTACCTTCTTCATCCTGTCTTCCATCGCCTCCAGCACTTTTCTCTCGTTGTCGGGAAGATCTTCCCGACCGAGCCATTCTTTTATATCAAGATTGCACAATTGACATCCGGCACTGATAATCGTCAGAGGGTTGTCTATCTGATGGGCAAAGCCAGCAGCCAACTCACCTATGGAAGAGAGCTTGGCTGCTTGAAGTATTGTCGCTTGAGCCTCTTTAAGTTCCTGGTAGAACTGAGCATTCTCAATCGCTAAACCTGCCTGCCCGGCTAAAATCTTAAACATGTCTAAATCGTCAGGCGTATAAATTTCTTTAGAACGCTTTGTACCTAACACCAAAAAGGCAGCCATTTCTTCACCAATGAAAGCAGGTAATAATACTGCTGCTCCCATACTTCTCAATTGTGCTTTTACTTCTTCCAAATGTTCGGGTTCGTTAGTCTCAAAATGGCTGATAACTTCTTCTTTCAAAAGGGGCCCTATATCTCTACTTCTGTAGAACATCTGAATTAAAGGAGTATCCTTGGAAAGAGAATCTCCAAAAAACTGCCTCCTCTTCTCCTTCCCATACTTAACCTCCCGAACATATTCTTCATCTTTTTTATCCAATAAATAAATCCGAGCATGACTGATTCCAATCTCCCTGGTCACATTGCGAATGATTAAGACCAAAAGACCACGTAAGTCCTTGGTTAAAGTCATCTGTTTTGCTAAGTCTATTAAGTTTTGTTGATATATCCTTTGTTTCTTTAAAAGGATTCTATTAGCCCTTTCCTGAAAGTAATGATTTATACTGGGAGCAACAAAAGCGAGTAATTCACACGCAGCCACACCAGCCGGTATAAGCCACCAATAAGCACCAAAGTGCCGGTATAAAAAAGGGCGCTGAAGAATCAGAAGTAAAGGTGGAATTCCTAAAAAGATAGAGTAGATAGTTGTAAATATCGCTGTCTTAGTAACAGCCACGGTGATATCCATCAGACGCGTCGTAATGATCGCATAAGTTATTATGATGGGATATAAAAAAACTAAATAGTGACCAAATGGAAATATTGGGATATTGTAAATTAATGGATAATTGGTCGCTCCACCTCCAAACCCAACAATAGAAGCTAATAGAATATATTTTATTTGGTTACGTTTGTATCCCGAGACTTTATTATACCTTTTGAGCATAGTATAAATGGAGTAAAGGACACACAAGCCAAATGTCACAAGGAACAAGTGGTAGACAATACCGGGTTGTGGATAGTACTTGAAAGAAAGTTTGGGCACTATATCCCTAATGAAATATGGTGTCAAATTGAAACTTAAAAGAACCAAGCCGATTACATAAATCCACTTGATCAATTTCTTTCGTGTTTCTCTTAGGTCCAAAAAAGAATGAACAAAGTCGAGAAAAAATACGGGAATAAAAATAGCGCCAGAATAGAGAACCCGTGTCCAAAAAAGAGCTTTCCCTTTGTCAATCGAAAGCAATAACATAAAATAGGCAAATTCCCAAACGAATATACTAATGCTCAACAAACACCATATTTTGTTTGTGAATTGCTTTCTATTCTTGAAATATACGAATAATCCAAGAACTAAGGCGATTACTGCCGTTATCAAACATGAAAGTGCAAAATACATCATTTTCTTATCCCCAATAATTTCGCACTGAGAAAATTCTTGACCTGATTTAGAGAGGGAGGACAGCCTTTTAAGTGGTTTACATTATTGTTTTTACACCATTCTTCGGCACAATCTCCTATGCCTACACATTTACCCGTGCCCGAGACATTCAGTCCTTGGCAATTTCCGAATACTATGTCTGTTCTAAACAAATATGCCCTTGCAAATAGGGAAACCTTGTGAATAAGTTTTCTTTCTATCTCTCTACCTGCTCTATCAAGGGTAATGATACATCTTGAACAGGCACTCGTTGGCCAAATGTGCATTTTTTTCCCTTTTAGGACAAATCTTCTGGCAGGGATGAATTTGACTATTTTGTCCTCATTCTCCCTGATTTTACTCTCGTGTACATATTCTCCAACACCGGCCTTCTGTGCTATACAAATATGTCTTACAAGCGAATAGTCCAGTCCTATCATCGTCGCTGCAAATGAGTCGATTTCAACCATGTCGTCACCACAA
>JAUWZR010000287.1 GCA_030615235.1 Promethearchaeota archaeon | reverse complement strand
AATATTTCATAATTCATTTCATCTGTTTCCATCAAAGGAAATGCTCCTTCACAAAGCATTATTGCCAAATCAAATTCATTCTTAAATGGCAAATTCCTTGCATCATGTTTCTGAAAATCTATTTGCAGGTTCTGAGCTTTTGCTTTTTCTTTTGCTCGCTCCAATTGTGATTCTGACAAATCAATTCCTGTAACCTTGTAACCCCTTTTTGCTAATTCAATCGAATGTCTACCGGTACCACATCCTATATCAATTATTTTTAGCGACTTATTAAAATCAATTTCTTTTTCGATGAAATCACACTCACCAATTGTGCCTTGTGTAAAGTTTTCATTATCATACTTTCTACCATAGTTCTCAAATAACGATTCATACCATTGTTTCATATTGATTTCTCCTTATCTTGGCTCGCTCTTTCGCACAACGTTTTCGTATCTCCGATGTTCCTGAACTGGACCCACAGAGCCCTTCTCCTTGGCGGTGCTTGCATCCAGTGAATGAATGTGCGCAGCGAACGGAGATATATTGTTATGTAATGTGGGGGGCTCCGTGATTTAGAGGTCGATGGGACGTTGACCCCTCAAATTCTACAAAGTCCTACTTAACTTTACCTCCATCAAACGTAATTTTACTTCTTTGTCAAATTTCTCTAACGCATATCTAAATGATACCCTCGGCATAATATTTTTGTTCTTCATTAAATAATCATAGACATTATTTTTTTCAATTTGAGATAAAATTTTCAACATCCAGCCATAACCTTTTAATACAAGGTGGTGGTTATCATTTATTAAAGCATCAGAAATTAAAAATGGTTCAATATTTTTATATTTATTGTGTTTAATTGGATATATTAAAATTACAGCTGATGCTCGTCTTACACAAAAGTTTGGATGTTTAGTCCATTTAAGAATGTGTGTAAATAATTCGTTATTCTGGCTAAGTAATTCACCAAAAGCATGAGTGCAAAAATCATCACAGTCTCCCCAACCAGTAACATACTTTTTGAGCCACCTCTCAAAAATTGTAAAAGTTTTATCATTATACTGTTTTCTAACTCTGTAAGCCCAATCGTATGCAATGACACCTAATGCCCATTCGTGTTCATTAAGTAAGTGTTCGCAAAGTGTAAAGACATTATCAATACTTTTATCCTCTACAACTTTATACAATACTGAAGAAATTTTTCTAACTTTACCTATTGTCAAACCATTCTCTTTTGTTAAGTTTTCAAGTCGATTTCTTGCTTCTAATACAATATCATGCACATCATCACTACTTTCTAAATAATTATTTCTACAGAGACTTTCCCAAAATAAATCCGCCACACGATGTGGCGATCTTTTGCCTCCCATGTTATATAACGTTCCGAGCATATGTAACGTTTTGCTTGAGCAAAGCAAAAGCAAAATGTGGCGAAACCCGGGGTGTAGCGGGGCGCATATGCTCTGTTATAGGAAGTAATTTTCACTTCGATCATATCGCATAATTATTGAAGTTCCGGATTGTCCACATTCCTTGAACCCAAACTTTTGATACAACTTAACAGCTGGATTACTTGGATCAACACTTAATGCAATTGTTTCTAAAGAATCTGTTGTAGTATTTAAAAGTTTCTTTAATAATGCAGATCCGATACCTTGTCCACGTCTCTTATAATCTACCGCGATGCCTATTTCAGGAATATTATCACTAATATACCCGTATCCCTTATTCTTAAAATCGAAATATCGCAACCAAATTGCACCAATTTTTAGTTCAGATTCATTATCAATTGCAATAAATCCAAAATCGTTTTCTCTCCCCCATTTTTCTACATACTTTCGAATCTCAGGTAAAGATAGAATATCACGATCTGGGGGACTAGAACCTGGCTTCATAAAAATTGACTGATAAAGCATCTCAAATAAAAAATCTTGGTCCCTTTCATTAATTTCTCTTATGAAAAAACCTTGTTCTTCTTTCAATCTAATTCTTCCTTTCTCATTAAATCTTGTGGGAGAGCAATTTGGGTCTGCAGGCTGACAAACTTGCGGAACCTTCTACCCGCTGTTAGATGTTGCGTGACTCACGGTTTATATGCTATCCCTTCAATCTGTATTTTTATGTATTTCCCTAGAAATTCATTGACAAGGATTGTGTTTCTTGCAGGATAGCCATTTGGGAAATACTCTTTAAAAACAGGTTTCATTTCATCAAAATTTTCACCGCGCTTGAAAGTCACCGTAACTTTAACCAAATCCTCTAAATCAGCTCCTGCATGGTTTAGGTATTTTCGTAATTGATTTAGTGCGGTTTCAGTTGCTTCTTTAATTGTATTTCCAAATCCTGAACATATACTGGTGAAAATAAAATCTCCAGCTCTGACATAAAACGAATATGTCCAGCCTTGGTTGTCTGTATCGACTTTCTTTATAGTCATTTAACTATCCTCCTTTCTTCTTGATTCATTAAAATGACATCTAACGTCCTGCGGATAAAGAAGTTGCCAAAGGCAATTTGGACGGAACGAAGTTG
>JAUWZR010000243.1 GCA_030615235.1 Promethearchaeota archaeon | reverse complement strand
TTTTAAATTTTCAAAAGATCGGACTTAACATTAGTACTCTTGGTGGTTTGAGTTATCGAAATTTAATAACCAAAAATATCCTAGTATCACATATATATAATAATTCTCTAGAATCTTCTTACTCATAGAACAATAAATTTCGAGATTTCTTGGAAACTGAAAATTAAGAGCTCAAAGAAATAAAGTAACTGCAAATTTAAAAAGAAGCTGCTTTAATTGCAGTAGCTTTTCGATGTTTAAACTTTAAATTATAAAAGGAACCACCGGGTAAATTATGAAGGATAAGGAAATGATCAACTGTCCTGTATGTAAGCTGAAATTCATCCCCAGAACATTTTATCCAGATGAAGCTATATTTTCTACTCACGATGGAAAAAAACTATCAGGATTTAATGGATACATTAGTTCGAAGACTGTAAAACCTCCAGAAGTGATCTTAAGCTCTTGGATAACTTACTGCCCCTCATGTAATTACATATTACGCTTTGTTAAAGAAATAGTACGAAAAGAAAAAATCGTTACTCAAAACTCAAGTCCATCGGATGTCAGCGAGAAATATAACAGTTATTATTATGGATTTCCTTACGGAGATTATTCACAACACTTAAGGGAAATAATAACTAAAGTAAAAAATAAAATAGAAAACGAACTTCAAGATTTGAATTTTAGCATATGGGAAAACTTATACGCAATTGACGATAATTTTAAGTTCCTCGTGCGGTTTTTTGCTAATTTAGAAAATTACTGCAACAGTAAATTGGGAATGGTAAATGACAAAAACATGGCCAATAAAATAAAGAAGTTAAATCTGTCAAAAGAAATAGAGATACCTATGTTACAGCTTAACAATATCAAAGATGGTATTGTGAAGGGAGATTACGAATTATCACTTGATGATAAAGAAAATATTAATAACATTTTAGTAGTGTTTGTTTTACATCTAATCAAAAAACATATCCAACCACTCATCGATAAAAAACAATTGGAAAAGGGATATAAATTCATAAAATTTGAAGATTTCGAGCTTCAAATCAAATCATACTTAGGTAACTACCTCTATACCAACTTCAATAACGACCCTAGTTCAAATAAACAAATTCGCTTGTTTTTGAGTGATCTTTATAAGGAAATTGATGCTGAGTAATATTCAAACTTTAATTTTGCCGTTAATCCTTCTTTTAGTTCATTAAACTCATTGTTAACATATTATATTTCTGTGTTCTTTAAATATTTCTTTTAAAATTTAAGGTTGAATTAGAATTCGCTTGAATTTTTATGGTAAATATAACTTTTACTCAGAAATTACCAGAGTTTTTGAATAAAAAATTAATAACATTTTGTCCTACATGTCGAAAACCTATTTATGGAGCAGATATTGAAGTTCAAAGATTAATCAACTCTGATGTTAATCGTTGGCCAGTAAATTTCGTACATTGTCATTCTTATAATCAATTCCCGAAACATGCGTTGATTCTATACATTGATTCAAATATGTCAGTTCGAGGTCAAGAAGTATCAGATTTTATCAAGTTCGAAGAAAAATAGAAGGTTAAATGGGGATCGCATCTATGTTATTCACTTTCGAATAATCCCAAACTTGGATCTAAAAAAGTGTTTTGGCACATAGGACAAGAATTGTGCTTAGAAAGCCAGTCTGCTACGCACAAATAATGATAGGTCGATTTACAAAAAACGCATGTAATTAATTTATCTTTAACGAAGTTAATGTTTTTATGACATACTGTGCACTGAACGTTAGATAATGAGACGCCTTGTCTGATTTTAACTTTATTAGATACAATTTCTTCTAACTTTGAACGTTCGAGTTCATATAGGCCTAAACTTGAAGTAATTTGATTTATTTTTGAAGTAATCTCAGTTATTCTCTCTTTTAGTTCATCCTCTGATAATCTGCTAGCTAAGAAGGATGACAACGCAAAGTTAAAGGGTAATCCTTCGAAATTTTCAGTCTGCTTAGTTATCTCTGTTATTTCTGCGAATAAAATAGATTCTGTGTCTATCAAGTCCTTGAAGCTTTTAAAAATTTTATTCATTAATACAGTTAATAAAAAAGAAAGCTGATTTTTTTTGCGATTAAAGTTGTCTTCCCAATGTTTTATAGTGGCATAAATATCAACGTTATTCTCTTTATACGCATCTAACTTGTTGTACACTTCAGTTTTGATTTCGTTTATTTTTAATTTATAGTTACTTAGAAGGTCTTTAATTTGTTTTAGTTGAGGTAATTCTTCTTTAATTATCAAGGAAGTCTCGTTTTCGTAAGAGGTGATCATTTTATTTACCTCGGCAATCTTGGTGTCAACGAACATTCTTACATCTACCCGAAAACTCTCATCTTTAATGTTATTCAAATAATTTAAGTACTCTTCTTTACGTCGAATTACCTCAGAAATGATATTTGCTAGCGTTTTCTTTATATTTGCGGTAATGCTCGTATAGGGTTTTATAATTGCATCAAATTTCATTATCCAAGTATCGATTTCGTCTATTTTTGCTGCAAAATCATCAACTTTTTTGTAACTTAAATTAATTATCTTTACAAATTCCTCGGGATCGCTTATGTTATTTATCCCCCCCTGAAATTGTTTATCCAAACCCTTAAAGTATAAATCGACAATTTTAGGAAGAAGTTCACTAAATTTCTGAGACATTAAACCCTCTAAATTTAATTTCCCAATTCCATGACCGTTTAAATCGTATTTTTGATCTAACTCTTCGATTTGTCGTAAGGTTTCTCCTAATAAATCTTTAATTAACTCGAGAACAACTGGACGCATTTTTTTTTTTAAATTCTCAACCGTTTCTTTCCTTTCCAAGATGTTTACGAACTTGTCCCCCTCGTATTCTTCAAATATCCCATTATTATATAACAAATATATGAAATCGTCATAAATCACTGTCTTGTCGTCTGATTTACTTAAGAAAAAGCTTTGTAACTCGTTAAAATGAAATGATAGCAAAATGTCTTTACGAGATTTAATTTTTTTAGTGGATTTGGCTTCAACTAAGCTTCGTAAATATGCTTCCAGTTCTTGTATTTCTTCCCATATCCCTAAATTGCTCGAAATATCGTTTAATTTAAAGGATAAATCTTTAATTTTATTTGCTTCAGTCCAACAGAGTGTATTGTTATTGTAGAATTTATCTATCTTTTGAATTTTTTTTTTTAAGATAGGAGTAAATTCATTAATGTTATTTTGTAATTCTTTGCTAATTTTTAAAAAATCATCTAGAAATTTGTTATGCTTTATAATTCGTTTAACATTTCTCCCATTAGAATTAAAATTTGCTAAATTACTTGAGATCAGCTCCAACTCGCTAAGGATTTCTTGTTTCAACGAGAAATTATCTCTTTTTGAACCTGAAAATAAATAAGATTCACTAAATTTTTTAATCTCGTTGTAATACTCTGAATATGAATTAAAAACATCAATCTTAAATTCAGATTTAAGAAATTCATCTATTTCAGGTGAATTTTCATCCTCAGATTTGATGGTCGTTAGTTTTTTTTTCACTTTTAAAATTTCATTTTTACTGTATCCTTTTACCTCTCTGTAACCATTATTAAACAGACGCGTAAGAAAACCACCTTAATAACAATATAAAATACAAATTTCAAAAATA
>JAUWZR010000310.1 GCA_030615235.1 Promethearchaeota archaeon | reverse complement strand
TTGAATGGTTCTTAGAATAGTTTCCCTCTGCTGCGATAATTTGTTGTACTTTTCTAAAAAGATCTCATTCTCTTTAATTTTCCTTGTTAAATCACTTTGTTCCTTGATAATACCATCAATTTCGTTTTTAATAAAACCCGTCTTTGTTTTTATTACATCGATTTTCTCATCAACATTCTTTTTCTGATTTCGAATATTCTTTAAGATTTTCTTCTTTTCTGCTAACATTTCTGCTAATTTATCCAACTCACTTTTAGCATTAATTTTCTCTTTTTGCCATGCACTAATTTCATTTATAAATTCCTGTTTCTTATACCCTAATACACCTAACTTTTCTGAAAAATTGCTAATTTTGTTATCAACATCAAGAATAGTTTTATCTTTTTCATTGATTAAATTTTGATATTTATCAACTTCTTTTGTGATAATATCAATCTGGTTTTCGATTTCACTAAGGCTGACTTCTAATTCTTCAATTTCTTTTTGTAATTCGCCTTTATTTGCCCAAAGTAACTCGTCGGTGTATTTTTTTCTAATCTCTAATAATTTATTTTTCTCCCTCAATCGTTTTATTTTTGGTGTCAACAGATCCAGGTTAATATTTAGAGCATTTTTTCTTGAAATTAAAGATTGAAATTCCGCGTTTAATGCCAATACTCCTTTTTTTTGTTGGAGAATTTCATCTCTAAGGCCTTTTAATCCAATACCCTCTTCTAGAAACGAACAGAGTTCTATTGGTTTTAAATTCTTTATAGCATCAATTTTTCCTTGGCTTACGAACGCAAACTGATTATCAGGATTAATATCTAGCTTGGAGACTAGTTTTTGAACTTCAGTTACATGAGCTTTCTTGAATTCTTTATCCTTATCAAGTTGTAATTCGAAAAAAGGTGATTTCCCTTTTATTACAGTTCTTCGAATTTTAATAATCTCGTTTTGATATTGAATATGAAGCTCTACCATAGCGTGTGCTTGGTCGTTTCTTATAAAATCAGACCACTTCTTATATCTCTCATCTCTTTCGTTACTACCTAAAGCGAATTTAATAGCTTGAAAAATTGAAGTCTTACCACTCCAATTCGGGCCAATTATCAAAACAAAACGTGGAATTCCCTTATTTTTTTCAGTTGAAAAATTTACTTCATCCCTTTGGAAAGATAAAAAATTCTCTAATATAACCTTGCGTATATAGGTACCAGTCTCGATTAATTGTTTATCTGAGGTGTCAATAGTGTTTTTTTTTCTGGAAAAAGCCATCTTTTATCTCACCTACTTACTTAATACTGTCCAAACGCTCTCTTTAAATTATCGATACGTTTCTTTGCTTTTTCTAAATTGATTTGAGCCATCTTTGGACTATCGTTTAGTATAAACGCATATTTTGCCAATATTTTTCTCTCAATTTCTTCTAAATGCTCGTTCTTGTTTAATTTATCAATTATCAGCACAAGCTCGCTATAATTTTTTGATACTGCGTTTTCGTACAATTGATTTAGCATAAAATCTGTAAATCTTTCCTCTTTAATTTCATTGCTTAAATTTTGAGCGTAAATGTTTCTACTTTCTGTATTTCTTCCATACATAGAATTTTTGTTAGAAAATTCATCACTTTTGTAGAAATCTGAATCTAAGTTTTCCATATTTCGTTTGTTCTCTGGGGTTGTAGGGATATACTCTCCTGATTCAATTAAATTAATCAAGCCATCGGTAATTTCATTACTCGACTCATTTAGTTCAAACTTGAGAAAATGTTTAAATATCCCTATTCTTAATAGTCGAATTAAGTCTTTTATCTCCCAATTTGCTGTGTAATCTACTAATGTCTTGATATCAAACACAATTTTCGGATTTTTTTCAGAAAAAGCTCTAAATATCGTTTCTCTTTCTACCTTATCTAAAATTGGAACTTTAATGAAGAGATCAAATACATCAAAAATCAATTGCGAACTTTTTTTGATTTCCTTCATTGTATTATTTATCCAGATTAAAATTAATCCCTCTTTTACAAGATTTGCCCGATTCTTATAAGATACCATAAAAAGTTCTAATAAATTTTTCCCATTTAAGTCAATACTGGAAAATTTCTGTTGGTCTATGACTAATAATCC
>JAUWZR010000325.1 GCA_030615235.1 Promethearchaeota archaeon | reverse complement strand
CAATATTAAATTAAAGAATATACTAATGAATAATTTAGAAGAGAAGTGGCAGTTTCAAATTAGTGAACCTATTCTTCAAATTGAAATTGGAGATGTAAATAATAATGGTCAAAATGAAATTATAGCAACTTCAAAATCGGGTAGAATAGTGATTCTTTCTTTGACAGGAAAAGTTTTAGCAGATACAATATTAACAGAAAAATCATCCATTTGGAAGGCAAAAGTAATAGATCTTGATAATGACAATAAAAATGAAGTAATTCTGGGCGGATTAGATGGTTTATTAAGAGTATTTAAATGCAATTCTTCTTACGAATTGGAATCATTCTGGGAACATCAATTTGGAGCATCTATTAGCGGATTTTTAGTATCTGATATTAATAATGACAATCTGAACGAAATCATTGCATACTCTATAGACAAGAGCCTGAGAGTATTAAATCCTTTAGATGGATCTTTAATTTGGGGACAATTATTTGAAGATGGAATCGGGAACGCTATAGTTTGGCAAGATCCTTCAGAACCCGCTCTGAAAGAAGTCATAGCTACCGGAAATGATGGGACAGTAAGAATTTTTAAAGGAATGAACGGCGAATTATCGTGGTTTAAACGATATGCTGATAAAATTCGCTGCATTTCCCTTTTCAAATCAAATGGAAAAGAATTTATTGTATGTGGAGGAGACGATAAAATGCTTCACTTCATTGAAAAAAAATCTCATAATGAAATAAAAACAATTCAATACCAAGAGTACGTGTGGAAATGTTCTCAATTTAAATCTAAGAAAAATTATAATCTACTCGTTAGTACTTATTCTTTTGATTTTTTTGATAGTTTGATAAATATCGATGATCTCGAGTTTAATTCTAAATTCATGTGTTTCAATCAAGAAATAGATATTATTTGGGAAATTAATAATGTAAATGTGGAAACGACATTACATGTAATCTTAAAAGGACTTAATTTCTTTATCATTGGTACAACTAAGGGTAAAATTCTACTCATTGAAGATAATACCGGTAAAATCTTAGCAGAGATTAAAAAGAAATCATGTGTTAATGACGCAAAATTTGATTTAGACTTCAAAACTCTAATTACTTGTCACGACGACGGTTCTTTATTCGCTTACTTTTTAGGCGAGATTTAATTTTGATATACAGATATAATACATCTAAAGGTTAGATTATGTGTCGCATGTTCTTTAAGTGTTCTCTTAAACCATTCTACATCAATTACACAATTCTTCAACAATTTCTTGCAACATGTCACTGGCGTTATTTTAGGAGGTATGACATATTGGGGCACCATGGCTTAGGTTGGGGATTTGCGTATCTCTCAGAAAATAATAAGGAACTCGTCATTAAGCGTGATATTAACCCAATTTACCACGCTGATTGGGAAAGCCTTACCAAGATTAAAACCCGATTTCTTTTAGTTCACGCAAGGAAAACGCTCCCATGGAAAAGGAAATTTGAAAATGTACACCCTATAAATATTGGCGAAAAGTATCTAATTACCCATAACGGCATAATAAAAAATTTCCATGAAAAAAAACTAAATAACCCAAAATTGAATAGAATTTATAGGGAAACTAGCTTAGATACTCGAAAGTATTTATGCTCTATAATTGACCAAATACAAGATAACAAAGATTTAACGAGTGGTTTGGAATTTATATTTAAAAAAATTGAAATTGGCGCTGGAGCCAACGCTTTTCTCTTTAATTCCCAGATGTGCAATGTTATC
>JAUWZR010000053.1 GCA_030615235.1 Promethearchaeota archaeon | reverse complement strand
GGAGAAAAATACTGTTTATTGCCCAACATGCGAACATAATGTTGTCTTAAGAAGGAAGAATTTTGAACATGCATACCACGAAATTCTTTGCTTCTCCGTCATCTTAACGGCTGGCTTAGGCTTTATACTCTATTTAATCTTGAAATATAGTAAGCCAAAAAACAGTTGCCCAAATTGCGAGGCACAGTTCGACCTTAATAATCTTCCAGACATTAAAATTCTTGAAAAAGAGATTAATAATTAGTATTTACTTAACTTTCATTTCGTTTTTGCATCGAGGGCAAATGCGATCTTTTTCCGATAGTTCTTTTTTCATTATTGTCTTTTTGTATTTACATTTTGGTTTAGAGCAGATAAGAACAAATTTCGTTAAATTTATTGATTTATTTTCACTTTTCTTCTTTATTGGCTGAGTCTTAGGTTTTTTTGTTGATCTAGCCTCTTCTTTTTTCTCAGTTTTCTTTACAGTTCCTTCCGGTTTTATCCACTTATCTAATCCCAATTTTGAGTCACTTCATCATCTTAAACTGTTCAAAATCCACTATATAAAAATAAAGTAATTGCTAACAATATATAACTCTCAGTAATTAATATAAAAAGAATAAAAAAAAATGTTACTAATCGACACTCAAAATTAATAGGTTTGAACTTTTCCCTCAATTAAACGCTTCCGTAAGTCAATAAAGTACTCTTTGCTTAACATCTCTTCAGAAACTTCTTTTGCTATTTTTTCAATGCTTGCAAAGTTAATATTTTCAGCAGGGATCAGTTCTATCGAATTCACCCAAGGATCAGTAATAGGTCGTCCAATCTGGGAAAGTAATTTTACATGTGCTTCTAAAATGTCCCCTTCTCCTCTTTTATAAATCTCTCTACTCATTTCTGTACCTAAAATATTATACAATTTACCTACATGGTTTATTGGGTTTTTTCCACAAACCGCTTCCAGACTCATCGGTCTACAAGGAGTAATTAAGCCATTAGATCGATTACCTCTTCCTACTTCACCATCGTCTCCCGCTTCAGCTGAAGTTCCCGTTATTGTAAGATAAAGAATACCTTTCTCCACTTTATCTCCAACATTTACTTGACAAATGACTTCGCGTTCGGGGATGATTTTAGCCGCTAAATCTAATACAGCTTCTTTAATTTGATTTGTGTAATTAATATATTCATCGGCGTCATTGATATATTTGCTAACCATAGCAGCCGCTACAGTAATTCCTACTTTATTTCCGAGTCTTTCCGTCATAACCTTAATGTCTTCTCCCGAAGCTTTACATTTCTCTTTGAATTTATCTGAGTTAATTAATTTTTCAGCTTCTAATGTTATCTTTTCTACATCTGAATAGGGAGCATAACCCACTCCAAAGCTTGTATCGTTTGAAAGTGGTATGTCATCTGTGTGGTGGGAGTCATCAAAAACTCCAGTTAAGTCAATAGATCCAGGTCGGACGGCATAATCGAATTGGATGTCTCTATTAAGATTAAGATTCCTGAAGATATCACCGAGTATTTTTCTTTGGGTGTCAATACAAATAGTCGCAACTGGTATATATTCTAATTTACTTTCAGTTCCACATTCAGTGAGGATCTGATTTATTGCTCGACCCACTATTAAAAAATATTGTGGTTGAATTATCATTCCTCCACCAAACTCTGGTTTAGCCGTTCCTCCAACTAGTGCTGCTTTATCAACGTTGTGATGATAAACCCTATCGTAGTTTTCCAAATAGTACACACATAGCGCTCTTGAGCAAGCATCGGCTACTGCATCACACACGGTATCAGGGTGTCCCACGCCTTTCCGTTCGCATATTTCTGGAAATTCGCTTTTTTCGATTGGTAAAAAATTCGCTTGTGAAATTTTCAACATTTTACTTAAACTCTATTCTAATGATAAATAGTTATTTTAATTATGTTTTTTAAAATTAATGGCATTTATAAATAATTATTGATAATAATATGCATTATGAGCATGAAATATGCTCATAAATTATAATAATTAAGCTTTACGGATTTTAAAATGGAAGTATTACCCGATCCTTCTGAAATTAAAGCGTTGCGAAAGAGTTTAAACATTAGTCAAAAAGAGTTGGGAGAGAAATTAAACATTTCTCAGTCTACGATATCAAGAATAGAAAATGGGAAAATAGATCCCCCCTACTCCACATTTAAACAAATTTATGAATTCTTAGAAAATGAAAGAATATCGCGTAAACGATCCATAAAACATGCCGTAGACATTTTAACTCCAGAAATTATATTCATTAATCCACAATCAACTGTGAGAGATGCCGTAGAGTTAATGACAAAATACAACATCTCCCAAATCCCAATTTTAGAGAAAAATCATAATTATGGGAGCATTACATCTAAAAAAATTCAGAAATATATAACAGATGATCCAGTAATTTTGAATTTAAAGGTAACCGATGTCAAAGAATTGCCCTTTCCAGAAGTAGAAAAAAATTGGAATGTAAAAGACATCTCAAGTTTATTACTAAATTATTCCGCAGTTTTGGTTAAAGACGACAAAAGATATATAGGGATAATTACAGATTCTAATTTTCTTAAACTTACGAGTAAATAAAAAAAAAATCATACCTACAAATTGGAATCTAAGAGTTAGTTTATTTAATAAGTTAATCATACCTAAATCTTGTATCACAATAAAAAAATTTTATTAAACTATTTAGCTTTTTTAGATATGGGTTTAAATGATAAGCACAATACTTGAAAAAATTGATGATTTGCTGAAAAAGGCAAATTTTGAAACATTTATGTTAGATAATTTTTTCAATAAAAAAAGCAAATTTTGTTTTGATTTACTAGTCAAGAAGAACGACGAAATTTTTTCCGTTAAAGTCTTTACAAACATCGATAATTTAAACTCTGAAATAGTTAACGATATTAAATCATTGTCTACGCTACTCAAATCTAAACCGTTATTAATAGGGATTAAAAATCGATATAATGAGTTAGAAGACAACACTATTTATATTAGAGACGATCTACCATTCATTAATTTAGCGACTTTAGAAAATATAATTAAAAAAGGGTTGTATCCCAACATTCTGGCGAGAAGAGGTGGCAGCATAATGTTTTTAAACGGGAATGTCATGAAATTCATCAGAGAAAAGCAGGAGATAACACGAAAGGAATTATCAGAGTCACTTGGTGTAACAAAACGCACTCTATGTGCTTACGAAAACGAAAACATGCGACCTTCTGAAAAAATCGCTAAAAAGTTATCAGACATCTTAGAAAATAATGATATCTTTAGAAAAATTAATCTTTTTGAATGGAATTTCAAATTTGAAATTGACTGGAAAGAACCTCGAGAGTTTGTTACCCGTAACCCTTTTGAAACTCACCTTCAAGCAGTTTTGGACGACATTGGAGTTTGCTCTTATTGGTACAAAAATAGCCCAATTCCATTTAAATTTTCTTTATACTCCAAAGGTTCTGACGAAAATCAGGAAAAAAGCGTGTATCCTCTTTTTTCGGGCGTTTCAGAAGAGAATAAAAAGATTAATGAACTTAGTCTCAATTGCTTAAATGTATTTAACAAGTTATTCCATGTAAATTCTCTCTTTATCGTAAATAACGACATCAAAATACCAGATTCGTTAAAAAAAATTAAAATTCCTATTGTTAAAATTAGAAATTTAGAAAAAATAGATGACGAAGAGGAATTTATTGACCTCGTCCAAGAATCAGGAATTTAACCACGACATTATTTGTGGTATTGACGAGGCGGGAAGGGGGCCAGTATTAGGGCCAATGGTAATTTGTGGAGTGTGTTTTTTCGAAGCTGGGTTAAAATTGCTTGACGATATCGGAGTTAAGGATTCAAAGAAATTATCCCCCAAAAAAAGGTCTGAGTTAGCTAAAATAATAAAGAATGAATGTATGAATTATAAAACTATTATTGTTTCGGCTCAAGAAATCGACGCGCGAGAAAAAAAAAGAATTACTTTGAATAAACTTGAAGAAATTAAAATGGCAGAAATCATTGAAGAGTTAAGACCAAACATTATCTATATCGACGCTGCAGACGTGAACGAGGCAAGGTTTGGGAGATCTATCCTAACACTTCTTAAATATTCGCCTATTAAAATAATATCGAAACATAAAGCAGATGATTTATACCCGATCGTCTCTGCTAGCTCAATAATTGCAAAAGATATGAGGGATAGCATTATTGAAGAATTAAAAAAGAATTATGGGGATTTTGGATCTGGATATCCTTCCGATGGACGAACTATAGAATTTCTGAGAAAATGGATAATAGAAAGGAAAAAATCTCCACCGTTCGCAAGAAAATCTTGGGAAACTACGAAAAAAATAATCGAAGAAGAATTATCTAACACTAAGATAACTGATTTTGTAAAATGAGATTAACCTTCATATATAGTATGAATTCTCCATTTCAAATTATTTTTGTACCGTTAAAATGATGTGATTAGCCGCGTATTTATGGATGTTAAAATTTCCGATGATATTGTACCCCGCTTTCTCAAGAACTTTTTTTTCTTGAGTGTAAATTATTTCAGACTTTTGTACGCTGTCAATTGATTGAGATTTTATCGCGAGAATTAAAAATCCATTATTTTTTAAATAATAATTGCAGTTTTCAATGGCTATTTGTGCTTGATTGGGTTGTGCGATGTCTTGATAGACTAGATCAATAGGAGTAAAAATGGATTTAGCATAACTTTCGGGGAAATTAGCGTCACCTAATATTGGAATGATGTTCTTTCTTTTATCGGTGTTTTGAATCAACTGTCTCATACTACGTTCAGCAAATTCGACTCCGTAAATAATTCCTCTATAAACAATGTCTGAGAGATGAGAAATTGTAGTTCCTGAGGATGCTCCTAAATACAAACAACTTAAATCTTTCGTCAAGAATTCCAACGAAGGATTTTCCAATATCATCGCAGCTAATTTACTTCTAAAGGGATCCCATTCTCGGTATTCTTCTCCTTTAAAAGTAATTAATTTCTCTCCATATACCTTATTGCCAGGAACTAAGTTTTTAGAATAAAGTTTTGGATTCTGTGGTAACCCCGAGATATAAACATTAGAATATTTTGGATGTGCTCTTATATTAATGTTGCTCAATTTACCTTTACCTCCTTTTTTTTTTGCTGGTTTGTTTTTTATTCGATCTAATCTTAGTTTTGGGTTCACTTCTTTTTAGTGAAGGTTTAGGATATTTTTTTTCAATTTCTTTGATTTTTTTAGATACCTCTTTTGAAAGAACATCGGCTATAAAATCACCTCCAAAATAATCTACTTTTGTCGAAATCCCTATTTTTCCAGAAATTACACGAGAGATTTTTCCACGGTTGTGCAGTTTACTTCCCCGGATTAGGTTCCACTGAAAAATTAATCCGTGTTTTGGGCGTTTTTCACCGGTTTTAAGGAATCTATATAACGCCTTCTCAGCCCCCAATAGTTGAATTCTTGAAGCTGGCATGAATGCTAATTTTTTTAAACTTCCCGCTTTTGCTATTAGTTTCGCCCCAATTAAACCTCCAACTAAAGCAAAGAGATTTGGAGCAACTTGTTCCATTAATATATCTAAACGCCCCTCTAACTCCTGCCTAAAATCATCCAAAGATAAAATCTCGTTAGCGTATTTTTTAATTATGCTAAGATCAATATCCGCTCCCATTGATTGTGAGGCTAATTTTTGTAACATACTAATTCTTGATTCCTTAAAACTAAATTCTTGGTCGATCTTTTCATAAGTAAAATTATCTCGTTTTCCTAAAACTGAAATGAGTTTTGCTATGAGGACATTTTCTTCGATAAATTTATCTGTTAATTCCGGAAAATACAAACCGTACCATTCTCTCATACGACTTGAGAATAAACTTATAGATTTTTTAAGAATATCTAAAGTTTCTATGATTTGAATGACTTCTACATCTCCTTTACTCCCAAACTGGCTAACTTTATTTTTAATTAATTGTTCTTCAACTTTCTTAAAGAAAAAAAGAATTTCGTTCCTTGTTTTAGTGATACCTATCTTTTTTAATTGATCGCTTAGATTAAAGCGAAAATTTTTAAATTCTAAAGAAAATTTTTCAACGGAAGTGTTGTAACCTAATTTCTGTTTTGTTATTTCCTTTAGTTTTTTATTATCAAACACAAAATCATCAAAACCAGAACTACTTAGTTCAGCCATAAAGTCTGAGTATTCTTCAGAAAGAGAATCGCTATTTAATGAGTTATAAAAACTAATTGATTTTTCCATATCGTCTAAGAAATCAATAAAATTAAGGAAATTTCCTCCATCATCAATAGCATATATTCCTATTAAAGAATCAATAATATAACATCTCATTATTCTAAACACTTCCCGTAGTAAAATTTCTCAAATAATAATAATAATAATCTCTTACATAATAATAGCAATGCTTGAACTAAATATTTCCGAGTTAAAATTAAACTCTCCTTTAATTTTAGCTTCTGGCATTTTGGGAGTATCTTATTCTACTATGAAAAGGCTTGTTGATGTAGGAATAGGTGCTATAACTACTAAATCTATAGGTCCAAAACCGAGAAAGGGATATAAGAACCCTTCAATCATTGAAGTCAACCAAGGTACATTTTTAAACAGTGTAGGACTGGGAAATCCCGGAATCGATAACTTTATAACAGAAATTAAAGAAATAAAAAAATTTAAGTTCCCGTTAATTGTAAGCGTGTTTGGAGATTCTATCGAGTCTTATATAATGGTTGCATTAAAAGCGGAACAAGCAGGCGCTGATGCGATAGAAATAAACATTTCATGTCCTCATGCCGAGGTTGCTAGCATAGGAATTGATAAAAATCTTACTTTCTCTATTGTTGAATCAATGAAAAAAGAGCTTAAAGTACCATTATTTGTAAAATTAAATCCTAATGTGACTAACTTAGGTGAGATCGCCTTAGCAGCTCAAAATGGGGGGGCTGATGCTGTTGTAGCCATTAACACCCTTGCTGCTATGAAAGTAGATATTAATACAAAAAGACCAATTTTGTCACATGGAAGTGGAGGACTTTCAGGAAAAGCTATACATCCAATTGCTGTAAAAAAAGTTTATGATTTATACAAAATATTGAAAATTCCTATAATTGGATGTGGAGGAGCCTCAAATTGGCAAGATGTTATAGAATTTATCTTAGTAGGAGCAACTGCTGTTCAAATTGGGACAGTTTTATATCAAGGGTTTGATTATATTACTGATATTATTAACGGGTTAAAGAAGTTTCTTATGGATAACGATTATATCTCAATATCTGAGTTAAAGGGATTAGCACATGAATTTAAAACTCAGGAGGTCCCCGATTTTGACTAAAAATATGATTGAAACTGTGAAGATCAAAAGAATCATAGACGAGTGTGATGGGGTAAAAACATTTGTATTTGAGAGAAACGATAAAAGTGTGCCTAAACCTGGACAATTCGTAATGGTATGGGTACCCGGCGTTGATGAAATTCCAATGTCAATATCTTCCTATGAAAAAAATGGAGAATGGGCAATTACTATTAAAAATATCGGAGATTGTACTAATTCAGTTCACGATCTAAAGGTTGGAGATTTTATTGGAGTCCGAGGACCATTAGGTAACTTTTTTAAAATTCCTCAAGAGACGAATAAAAACATAATTTTAATTGGAGGAGGTATAGGAATGGTTCCCCTAAGATTTTTAGCTTCTGAACTCGTCAAATTGGGATGTAAATTTAAAATAATTGAAGGTGCGAAAGTAGGGAACGAAATATTATTTGTAAATGAGTTTCTTGAATACCACAAGGAGGAATTAGAATTCCATTTCTGTACTGATGATGGTAGTTATGGCGAAAAAGGATTTGCAACTGACTTATTTAAACATTTAATTGAAAATAAACAGGTAAACGATTTAAAAAACAGCATCGTTTTTACCTGTGGTCCTGAAATTATGATGCAAAAGTTGCTCCACATATGCCTTGAGCATAAAATTGAACTTCAAGCAAGTCTTGAAAGAATTATGAGGTGTGGTTGCGGTTTGTGTGGTTTATGCGTTATCGATCCCCTTGGATTATTAGTTTGTCATGATGGGCCCGTTTTTACATCAGCTGTTTTAAAGAAAATGGGGGATTTTGGAAAATATAAAAGAGATTTTTCTGGGAAAAAAATCTCAATATAGAAAATTTTTGATTTAAACCAACGAAATCTGACATTAGAAGAAAAAATTGTTATTTTATCAAAAAAACACAAATTTTTTTTTCATTTAGCATATAGTATTCTATATAGAATGAATGAGCTCACAAATTCTGAATTAGAACATAAAATCTCCAGAGACATTATCGATTATTTACTGAAAAATCCAGATACTCCTCGTCATAAAATTACAAACATTAAAGGAAAATTTGGAAAGAAGTATAAATATCATAAGGTTATAAAAAACGCTCAAATCCTTCATCATGCTACTGAAGAGGAATTACGAGTTATTATACAACTCTTAAAGAGAAGAATAACAAGAACTATTTCAGGCGTTTCTGTCGTTGCAATAATGACAAAGCCTCTTCCTTGCCCCGGAAAATGTGTTTATTGTCCTGGACAAGATTCCCAACCCGATCAAAAAGTAGCTCAATCATATACTGGTCACGAACCGGCTGCGATGAGATCTATCCATAATAATTATGATGCTTATAAGCAAGTACAAAGTAGAATAAGAGATTTAGAAGCGATTGGTCACATCGTAGATAAGATAGAAATTGTTTGTATGGGAGGTACATTCTTATCTTCTCCTATTGATTATCAAGAAGAATTTATTAAAGGAGCATACGAAGGAGTAATTGGGGGTAGAGCTATTTCGTTAGAAGCAGTCAAAAAACTAGCGGAGAAATCAAAAAGAAGACTAATCGGTTTGACAATTGAAACTAGACCTGACTATTGCACAGAGCCATATGTAGACATGATGCTTAATTATGGAGCTACAAGGGTGGAAATTGGAATTCAAACCGTATTAGATGATATTTATAAAAAAGTAAATAGAGGCCATACAACCCAAGACAGCATCAATGCTATAAGGATTGCAAAAGACGCTGGTTTAAAAATAAATACTCATATAATGCCTAATCTACCCGGTTCTAGCTACTCTAAGGACTTAGAGATGTTTGATGTTCTTTTTTCTTCTCCAGATTATCGCCCAGATATGTTAAAAATTTACCCATGCGTGGTAATTAAAGGAACTAAATTATACGATTGGTGGAAAGAAGGCGAATTTACACCATATTCGTTAGATGAATTGATAGATTTACTATCAAATGTAAAACAAAAAATCCCTTCTTATGTGAGAATACAGAGAATTATGAGAGATATACCTGCGTTTTTAATTGAAGCAGGATGCAAAAAGAGTAATTTAAGACAACTAATACACAAAAAATTGGAAGAACTTAATGTTAAATGTAATTGCATAAGATGTCGAGAATATGGAATTGCTAAAAAATCTAAAATTATTGATGTAAATATATTCGAAGATATTAAATTATATCGTCACGATTATGAAGCTTCTAATGGACAAGAAATATTTTTATCTTACGAAAATAAAAAGGAAGATTATCTTGTAGCATACTTGAGATTAAGAAAACCTTCAGAATATGCTCATAGACCCGAGTTGAATGATGGAAAAACAATGATTGTAAGGGAAGTTAAAGTTGTAGGCGAATTAGTTCCTAAAGATAAAAAGCCGCGTAGGAATACGCAACTTCAACATCGCGGATTTGGTAAACTACTGATGGTAAATGCTGAAAAAATTGCTCTTGAAGATTTCGGCTCTAAAAAATTAGCTGTAATAAGTGGTATAGGTGTAAAGGGCTGGTTTTATGAGCTTGGTTATACTCTTGATGGATGCTATGTCTCAAAAACCTTAAAAGATTAAATTCTTTCTATTCACTGAGGAATAAATGAAGAGATTTTTTATCATAAAGTTTTATAAGGACTACAAAAATAAGTTTGATTTCTTATCTAGATGAACTAAATTTTAGATTTTACATACAATATATTAAAATTATAAAATGAATTAAACAGTTCATAGTAGAACGATATAAATCTCAAATGATCTAATATGTACGATTTTGATTATGACGAATTAGGAATGAAGTGCGGCTTGGAAATCCATCAACAACTGAACACTATGAAGAAACTATTTTGTAGATGCCCAAGTAAACTTCTGGGTAAAAAAGAACCTGATTTTACCATAAAACGATTAATGAGGCCCGTTTTAGGTGAGATGGGAACCTTTGATAAAGCAATGCTTACTGAATATGAGAAGAATATAAATATAGAATACGAGTGTTATAATGATGCGATTTGTACGTATGAATTAGACGAAACTCCTCCTTTTTTATGTAATAATGAGGCGAGAAAAATCGCTTTAAAAATTGCTCTGCTCTTAAATTCCAATATTATCGAAGAAATGCATGTCTGCAGGAAGAATTATCTCGATGGAAGCGTTCCTTCAGGGTTTCAAAGAACAATGATACTTGGAACAGACGGCTTTATTATGTTAAAAACGGGAAAGAAAGTGAGAATAGAGATTTTAAGCTTAGAAGAAGATTCAGCAAGGAAAATAAAAACTATTAATAAAACTAATTATTTCCGCTTAGATAGGTTAGGAATTCCTTTAGTTGAAATCACAACTAAGCCTGATATAAATAACCCTGAGGAATGTAGAGAGTGTGCTGAGCGTTTAGGATTATTATTATGGTCTACTAATGTGAAGAAAGTTCTTGGTTCAATTCGACAAGATATCAATGTCAGCATAAAAAAAGGGACGAGAATTGAAATTAAAGGCGTTCAGAAGTTAGAATGGATACCAACCCTTATAAATCACGAAATTTCACGTCAAATAGGACTATTGAATGTTAAAGAGGAATTAGAAAGAAGAAAATTAACTGTACGAGATGTACATAATAAACATTCAGACCTAACAGAAACTCTCTCTAATATGAGTTCTAATTTCGTGTCTAAAGAAATTGCCTCTGGTAAGAAGCTTTACGGTATAAACATAAAAGGATTTAAAGCCATTTTTGGAAAACTCTTAATTAAAGATTATCGATTTGGAACAGAAGTAAGTAGTAAAGTTAAATCTTTAACTGGATTAAAAGGAATAATCCATTCTGATGAAGATCTTACAAAATATAATTTTTCCGCAATGGATGTAAATATAATTAAAAATAATTTGAATTCAAAGGAAGAAGATTGTTTTATCTTAGTTTTAGGAACAGAAAAAGAAGTTTCTAAAGCAATAACCACTGTAATTGAAAGAGTAAAACAAGCGTTCAAAGGAGTTCCTCCAGAAACTAGAAGGGCTTTAGAAAATGGGAATACTGAATTTTTAAGAGAATTACATGGTGGTGCAAGATTGTATCCTGACACGGATTCAAGGGCAATTACGAATGATATTAACGAAATTAACGAAATTAGCGATAATTTACCCGACTATCCGTGGAATGTAATAAAAGAATATGCTAACTCCTATCATATAGAAGAATCGTCAGTAAAACAGTTGTTTTTCACTGGAAAATTAAATCTCTTTAAAAAATTAATCAAAATTTATCCCGATAATCCTTCTATAATAATAAACAAGATTCTGAATACAACTACAGCTCTTCGACGTGAAGGTAAAGATATCGATAATATTAAGGAGTCTGATTTCGAAGAGATTTTTATGTATTTAAGAAATAAGGAGATAAGCAAAGAAGCAATAGAAGAAATTATGATAATGAAAGCAGATCATCCCGAACTTACAATTATCGAAATTAAAGAACGATTAAAGCTTGAAAGTATAAGTTTGGAAGATTTATCTAAAATAATCGATGACATAATAAATCTAAACATTGATATTATTAAGCAAAAAGGTATAAGAGCAATGGGACCGCTCATGGGAGAAGTTATGAAAAAAGTGAGGGGGAAAATCGATGGAGCAATAATTTCAAGAGAAATGAAGAATAAATTAAATTTAAAATTAAAGGAGTTGAAGTAAATGAATGATTCGTTAAAAGGATACAAAGGAAAAGCAAGAGAATACCTAGAAAGGAAAAATATTCAAATTTGGGATATAGTTGAATTAATAACAAAAAAAACCACTTTAAAAGGGAT
>JAUWZR010000334.1 GCA_030615235.1 Promethearchaeota archaeon | reverse complement strand
GAAGATTCAATCGTCAATTTTTCTGCTTTTTCAAAAATTTCTGGATTTTTACTTTTAGGAATGACGCATTGAATTATATCCGATTCATCTCTCAACACGATGAAAACAAACTTATTTGATGCTCTTTGCCGGTAAATCCATCCCCTTAAATTAACTTTACCAGATCCTTTTTTCAAAGCCTCTTCAATTGTTATGTACTCAGTTTCTTTCATTTTCAACAATTAGAATAAAAGATAATTAAAAAAAATGACTTTTTTTAATACTTGTTCATTTAGAATAAAGCATAAAATAATAAATTTTTGAAGTAGAAGAACTGGAAAGGAATTCTTATAGTATAAATACTGCCGTGACAACAACTGAAGCCCATTCATTTTCTTTTTTAATCGTAGCATGTTCAGTAATATGCCTAGTTTCAACGATTTCTCCAGCCATTTTAAAGACTTCACTTTTCTCATCATAGTCTGCTTCGGGATTAAAATCAATACCAAGCGTTGTAGCTAACATTTCAGCAGCCAATTCTTCGGTAAAGTTTCCTACTTCTTCAGGTTTTGCGTCATACATATGATGTTCGCTTAAATATCCATATTGATCTTTATTTGAGGGTTTTGCTATTCCAATAGAAGCGGAAATCTTTTGGTTTAATTTATTCGAGTCCACTCTCGACAATACCGTATAAATAATTTGTCCGGGACGCAAATGTTTAAATCCTTCTTCTTTGTTTATTTCAATACAATGAGGAGGTAAAATTGAAGAAACATTCACTAAATTGTATTTTTCTATTCCAGCATTTCTTAAGGCTTGTTCAAAAGCGCCTAACTTGGACTTATGATGGCCTATTCCTTTTACAAAAAAAACTTTCTTAGGGACGAGAGACATGGTTTAAGATAAAATCTTCTTTATTTCCTATTTTATTTTAAGATAAATACTATTTAATATTATTTTTCCAAGCTTTGTAAGTATTTAGAAAATATATTCATGTAAAGGCATTTTTCAGCTTCCATTTCTGGAGTTGATATGGGGTTTTCTGTAAACTCAACATTACTTTCTCTGATAATTACGACAGGAGTTCTTTGATCTGCTTCACTCAATAAAAATTGCGCGGCGCTAGCTAAATCATCTGCTATAGCCCTCATTGTGATTTCCATCGTACGATTGAATAAATCAGGATGTCCTATTAAATTTTCGATTGGTTCAAATCCTGCTGTTGCAATAGCAATTCCTATCGTACCCTTTCTTAAAGGTTGAACTCTTGAGTCAGCAATAATTAAACCAAGATCACTTATGTTGTATTTCTTTTTTAGGTTATCGCGATATTCCCAAACGACTTTCTTTAAGTTTTTTGGTAGTAATACAACCTTGTTGGGTCCAGCATTAGATTGATCTATTCCAGCATTAGCGATTAAGAAATCATTAACTTTCGCCAATATAACATGTGTCATTCCACCTAAAATCATTGACGCCTCCCTTATTATTAGTTCTATATATCTTTCGTCCATGTCGTAAAGTTCAGATAGTTTTTTTGCCTTTAGAGAAATTTTTTTTACATCGGATAAACTAACTACTCTTCCTTGGGAGGTTGCAACAACTTTTTCGGCTAT
>JAUWZR010000021.1 GCA_030615235.1 Promethearchaeota archaeon | reverse complement strand
AAGCACTATCATCTAGCATATTTCGGTTTTGTCATGAATCCGATAAACATAAGTAGGTTTACTCCTATGTCGATAATTTCAGCGATTGTATTATAATAAATATTGGTAGAAATGAGAATCGTTCTGATTAAATTTGAAGCTATAAAGCAGATGAACGCTATTCCAATTAATAACCCGTTTGCTTGAGAGAGTCGCTTATTTTTATACATAAATAAAAACATAAACGCAATGGTAACAAAGCTGACAATAGTTATGAATGGAAAAACTAGATTAAGGAAATCGAAGGTTGGGGCTAAAACTATTACTAACATGGTTATCAACACAAAAACTAAAATAATCCTCAACCTCAGCTTGTTAAATTGCTTTTTCTTCATCTCTTTATTCGTGTTCATATTAATGTATACGAGAACTGCATCTAAACCAATATACAATATTGGCATTAAATTTGCGATTATTATAAAAAATCTGATTTTTACCAACAATAAAACGAATCCCGTATCAAACAAGCCTGAAATTATCGCAGGATTATAGATTAGATCGTAAACTTTTGCCCATGTTAACATTCCAAAAAACGATCCAAATAAAAAGTAAGCATCTGAAATATAAATGGCTTCCTGCCTTATCCACTTACGATAGAGAAAGAACGACATAATACCTAAGATTAAAATTCTACTCATTATCGCAATTAAACCAATCTCGTTTTCAAATATAGTGGCAGCCAAAATTGGGCCATAGAATGAAAACAACAAGACGAATACCGCGATTAAAGCAAGATTTACGGTAAGAATGCTGTACAGAAACTTTTTCCTTTTATCTTTCATTTTTAAATCCCATTTTCAATGTATTTTAAAATAACAATTTAATCTAATCATTAGTTTGTAAATTGGTTTTATAAACCCTCTTCTTTTTTAATTAAATTAAAACTTAATTTTAAGAACAAGAATTTGCATTATTTATGAAATAAGAAGTTTTTTCAGCTCAAAAAACTATTCTGTAATTCAAATACTCGTTTAGGATTTAAGTTTTTATGGTCTATTTTAAGATTAATGGTTTAGGATATAATTGCGGAGAGACCAAGGATAATTGCCCACAGAAAGCGCAATCTTGTAGGGAATGTATTAAAAAGCGATTATTGGATTTAGGATTCGAATTTGACGCAACGGTAGAGCTCATTAAAATTGAATCTGTCGGTAGACAGCTTAAATTAGAAAGAGAAACTATTTGGAAGAAATTTTTAGATGTTTTGAATATAAAACATATTCTCTTGATGGATAAGCATTCAGGGCTAACTTTATTAAATTATGCGGTTTCAGGTGTCGATATTGATGCGAATTTACTGAGCGGATTTATTCAAGCTAACATAACTTTTTCAGAATCTAGCGAGGTTTCGGAGAAAAACGTTGTACCTTCGATCGAGTTTCAATTCTACGAATTTCAGTATAAGAAGTTTAATATTCTACTTAAAGATGGAGATATTATCAGAGTTTGTTTAATTCTCGATCATAAAGCATCCATTAAACTAAGAAATCAAGTATTTCAGTTCTTAGAAGATTTTGAACCTCAATTTAAAGAGGAACTTATAGATTTTCGAGAAAAGGGAGCTTACTTTGATTTTCAAGACATGATAGATTATATCGTTGAGTTTTTTAACATTAACCTTGTGTTTCCCATGACATTAGCTCACTCGATACCACCATATGAATTAGATAAAGTAAAAAGAAATTTAGTTCAGAAAGCTATATACAACCTCGCAAAAGAAATGCTAGCCAAAAAGCCTTTTTTTTTCATAAATAACATGCTCATCAGACTAAAAAGAATTGCAGATATTGAGGATGAAGTAATTCTTTATGAACTCTATCAGCTAATGGAGCGAAATATTATATCTCCAACGCCTATAGAAACAATTGCAAATAACATCGAATCAGTTCAGACCGCAGATCACATTAAAATGATAAAATCCAGCTTAATATCTCCAATCATTAATGAAAATACCGATCTGGGGGATTTAAAAGAACAATTAAAAACGATGGGCAACGATTCAGCGCGTAGATTGATAAGAGAGATTATGAAAAAAGCTCGAGCTGCAGCAAAAGATTCAAAATTTCAAATAACCTTAAATGAATACAATAGAGCGTTATTAATTGCTAAAGAACTAAATTTTAAAGAAGAAATAGCAAAGATATCGCTTAAGATTTTTAACATCGAAAATAAATCCAAATACATCGAACTTGATTTTATTATAGAAAAAGCAGAAAAAGCTGAAAAAAGCGGTGATTTAATCAATTGCATCAATTATTATCAGCATGCGTTAAAAATTCTCGATGGATTCAAGGTGTACAATGTCGTGGATACCAGAATAAGAAAATTTAAAAAAAAAATCCAAAAACTCAGGGAAGAAATATAAATTCGTTTTTCAGAAAGATTAGTTTTATATTATTTTCTTTTCAAATACTCTTAACAGAATTTATATAGCTTTTTAGGAACTTAACAAGTAAAGAATACAACTTATTCGCCTTATATGTAAAATTCTATAGAGTATGTGATAGTAAGAAAATTTTTTTACATGCTAATATTACACAATTTAGTTTCGTAAATTACATTTTTAATTTTTACTAGCAAAATTAACATTGATTAAGATGAAAACAGTAAAAGTTATTGTTTCTGGAGATGGGGGAGTAGGAAAAACCTCGTTTTTAAACCGACTCGTCCACGATAGCTTTTTTGACAATAATAAATTAACCAGAGGAGTTGATTTTTATTCGAAAAACATAAAGGTCAATGGGATTGAACTAAATTTTATAATGTGGGACTTTGCTGGTCAAACTCAGTTTAAAACGCTTCTAAATGGTTTTGTTGACGGTTCTATCGCAGCCGTTATCCTTTTTGACCTAACCCGGATTAATACCATTGAAAATGTGTACGATTGGATAAAAAATTTAGAGCCTTTTGGAAACCTTCCTATATTATTAATAGGAACAAAAAGCGATCTTATAGCGCCATCTGATACCCAAGCAATAGACAATTACATCCTTGATATTGTAAATGAGTACGAAAATATTATTACTTACCTTAAAATATCATCAAAGACGGGAGAAAACATAAAAAACGCTTTTGAAATTTTAATTGGAAATCTATGCCTTTAATTAGGAGTAAAACCGTTTTTATTCTCTAAATTTTTTCAACCCATCCAAATTCGTCGTCTATATCCAAACGTTGAATACCAGTGAGCATTTCGTAAGCCTTTCGAGTAATTTCTCCCGGTTCCCCTTCGCTAAAAATCCGCTTTTTTTCATCGAGAACAACCGATTTAATTGGAGTAATAACAGCAGCAGTTCCCGCGCAAAAAGCTTCGGTACACGATGCCTCAAAAAGCTCTTTGTAAGAAATGTCTCTTTCTTCCGTTATCATTCCAATCTTTTTTGAAGCTAGTTCTAAAATCGATTTTCGTGTGATTCCCGGTAAAATTGTGCCAGCAGTTTTCGGTGTTATTAAGACTCCGTCAATCACAGCAAAGAAATTCGCAGTTCCAACTTCATCAATATATTCTTTATGAACCGCATCCAAAAAAATAACCTGCGCAAAACCTTTTTCCTTAGTCTCTTTGACGGGTAGCATAGAACCTGCGTAATTACAACACGTTTTGGTCGAACCTGTTCCGCCTGGGGCCGCTCTTGTGTATTTCTTCGTGATTTCTAAATCTATACCTTTAAATCCTTCTGGAAAATAGGGTCCTACCGGAACGGTAAACATTATCATTTTATACTCCTTCGCGGGTTTCACTCCGACTATAGGACCCGTTCCAATCATTATAGGGCGAATGTAAAGTGCTCCACCACTATCATAAGGTGGTACATAATCCTCATTAGCCTTCACTACTTCTTTTACGGCAGAAACAAAGCTATTTACGTCATAATTGGGCATGAGCAATCTACTAGCACTATCGTTGAATCTTTTTGCGTTCTCCTTTGGTCTAAAGAAAACGTGATCCCCCTTTTTAGTCTTTAATGCTTTCATCCCTTCGAAAATTCCTTGTCCATAGTTTAATATGCACGCTGCAGGAGAAATCTCGAAGTTACCAAATGGTAATAACTTTCCTTCGTCCCATCTACCGTCTTTGTAATTTGATACAAACATTATCTTCGTTTCAATAAATTCAAACCCTAGAGAGTAGTAATCTATATCTTTAGCATCCATAATTATCTTATCCTAGTTAATGTTATCAGAATTATTTAATGATTTATTTCTTAAAAAATCTTATTGATAAAACGCGATCGTCCTTATTTGTTGGTTGACGCGTAAAAATCTATTCAAAATTATTTTTGTTACCGAGAAAGATAGGTCTATTTAAACAAACAAAACATTTTTCTGACCTATAGCGTTATTTTATATATGGCCTTACAAAAAATGACTGCTCAAAAAATAATTGAGAAGAAAAAAAAAGGAGAAAAAATAGTAACTATCACTTCTTACGACTATTCGTTTGCTAAGATCGTTGACGAGTGTGGAATTGATTTAATTCTCGTAGGCGATTCTCTTTCTATGGTAATTCTTGGATACAAAAATACTTTGGCAGTTACAATGGAAGAAATGATTCACCATACAAAAGCAGTGTCTCGTGGAGTTTCAAATGCGATGATAGTTGCGGATATGCCATTTTTATCGTATAAAATCAACATCCACGAAGCAGTTAGGAACGCGGGAAGGTTCATTCAGGAGGGTGGAGCTGAAGCCGTGAAAGTTGAGGGGGGCACGAAAATTTGTCCCACAATAGAAGCTATGATTGATGCTGATATTCAAGTCATGGGGCACATAGGACTTACTCCACAGGCTATATATGAGTTTGGAGGATTTTTAGTTCAAGGGAAAACGATAGAAGCCGCAAAAAAGCTAATTTTAGACGCAAAAAGCTTGGAGGAATCAGGGGCGTTTTCAATTGTCCTAGAAAGCATTCCTTGGCAAATAGCTAAATTAATTACGAAATCGATTGACATTCCCACCATAGGTATTGGAGCGGGTTCTTACTGTGACGGCCAGATTTTAGTTATTAACGATATGTTAGGGCTATTTACCGACTTCAAACCTAAATTTCTTAAATATTTTGGAGATGTGGGAAAATCCGTCCGAGACGCATTATTTAACTATAAAATTGAAGTAGAAAAAGGACTTTATCCCGATAGAGAGCACTCATACGAATTTCCACAAGAAACCTTAGAACAAATTAACGATTGGTTTGAAAACATGGATATCGAAGAAGAATCTAACAAAAGAAAAGTGTAATACAATAATTTCCAGTTAACATAAAAAGATTCCTTTAAAATCGTTTTTTAAAGGATCCTTAAAAAATTATAAGTATTTACTTGGTAAAAGATTCCAAAATTCATTTTAAAAGTGTTGTACAATAGCAGTTGCCAACGCATAATCTAGAAAAAATGATGTAAAATATCCAAAAGTATAATTAAATAAATTTTTATTAATTATAATAATACAAGAACTTTGATTATTATAAAAAATTCTAATACAAAAACCGAATAAAGTAATGGAAGAATTGAAATGGTTGAAGAATACGATTACCTTTTTAAATCTATCGTGGTAGGAGATGGTGGTGTCGGTAAAACCGCACTTACACTCCGATTTTCAAAAGGTTTCTTTACTGAAGATTATAAAATGACAATCGGTGTTGATTTTCATGTAAAAACGATCTCGATTGATACTTTTGAAGGACTAATCAAATGTAAGCTCCAACTCTGGGATACCGGTGGCCAAGAACGATTTAGCTCAATAAGACCTATGTATTATAGAGGATCACTTGGTACAATCCTCGTCTTCGATCTTACGAACTCTGCAAGTTTCGAACATTTACCAGGGTGGATTGAAGAAGTTAGGGCTAACATTAAAGCTGAAATACCTGTATTACTTGTTGGCAATAAAAGCGATTTAACTGACCAAAGAGCTGTTTCACTTGAAGAAATTAACAATTTTACGAGAGATTTTAATTTATATTATATGGAGACATCTGCTAAAACAGGTGATGGCGTCGGAGATTGCTTTTACATTCTCGCTTGCTTAATGATAGGACAAGGAGTTCCTGACCAACTAATCGCTAACACAACCGTTTACGCTCCGGGACAAATTATCATAGGAGGCGAACCCATCGGCAAGCCAGTTGTTCAGCCTACAATACCTCAAAACGACTATTTAGCACCACCTGTTCCGGAACCTGCCCCAATTAACACCCAACAAGAACCAGTGCAATTTGAACCCGAACTTGAATATGAAGCTCCTCCAGTACCAGAACCAAAAGTAACATACACTAAACAACCCACACCTAGTTTTGAACCTGAATATGATGCGCCCCCAGTACCAGACCCTGTTCCTGTGTTTCAACCGCAAGTTGATCCAGAAATTTTTACGCCCGAACCAACAGGCATAGAATTTAAAACGCCTGATCAGATTATAGCTGAGAAATCTCAACCGCCAGAACAAGAACCTATAACAACCAATAACAAAAAATATAAGCCAAAAGCTATACCGTTTACATCAAATGTTCCAATCCCAGCACCTACTCCGAAGGAATTCCAAACACCCAAAACAGAAAACTCCACGGAGATTTCTTCTTTCCTTACTCCATTCCGCGTCATGAAAAGAGAAGAACCACCTAAACCACAACCCGCTTCTATGACATTTAAACCAACGCCCGAGCCACAACAAGAAGTAGCCGTCGAACCGCCATTTTTTCAAGCACCAGTTTCCCAACCTGCGTCTTCGGAATCGCTAGTCGACTATATGCCCCAAACTATAATACCTAAAAAAGAAATGAAAAGATTAGCTAAAGAAAAAAAGAAGCAAGATAAGGAAAAAGCTAAAATCGAAAAAGAAAAGAAAATTTCTGAAAAACGAGAGAAACAAGGGGAGTTATTTGAAGCGATGAAGACATCAAAAAAAAGTAAAAAGGAAAAAAAGCCTATTGATGATGGTTTAACACTCAAACAAACTTCGCCTCAAGTATCAACTAATGCCGAACCAAGTTCATTGTTCCAGACTTTATCTCAAAGAACGGAAGAAATCCCGTCGGAAAGTAGCTCACCCTTCATTCCTTTTACCGCTACAAAAAGGGTTGGCGAAGAAGAGAAATCTAAATTGCGAATAATTCCTAACGTAGCAGATATAGAAAGCAATTTCACATCTTTCACAGCAATTACATCCTCTGATTCAGTTCAAGAAGAAAAACAAAAAGGGAAGAAAAAAGATCTCCTAATTTGTGAACAATGCGGAACAATATTATCTTCCGATTACGCTTTTTGTAATAAATGCGGTAATAAACTCTAAGAACGAGAATCGAAAAGCTAAATTTTATAATTTTACCTAAAGATTTTTACCACAAATGGGACAAGTACTCCACATTTTTTTGATTTTTGAATTACAATGAGGACAGACTTTCAACTCTGGATCTATCTGAGTTTGAAGAGTTCCAAAAATCGTTTTGGTATCGTCAACATGGTATTTTTTTGGTTGAGGGGGTGGTACATCGCTTTGATTGTTTATATGAAGTTCAGAGAGTTGGATTGATTCGTCAAAACTTATTTTATCAAATTCGTCCTCAAGCTTCACTTTGGATTTTCCGATACTTTCTGAGTTTTTAGCTGATTGACCCTTATCCTTTCCTAAAAGTTCCATATGTAAGCCAACTTTATAACGAAAGTAATTACCATCGTTATTTTCAACAATTATTTCACCGAGTGCTGATAACACTTCGATGTAATAAATGATTTCTGTACCCAACGGAACATCAACTACTTCGGCAATAAAATAATCTAACTTATTTTCCATTTTCAAGCTATACCAGGACACTCCCTGATCAGCGCTAAAAATTAATTGTACCAGTTCAAAAGCGCCGTCAAAATCTTCTTCCGTTATTTTTACGACGATTTTAATCGTTTTTCTCACTACTTCTTTCTTTTCGATAACTTGGTCTACTTTCTCAGAGTTCCAAGCGGCGCCGCATTTAGGGCAATTAGTAAACCAATTCGGGTATTCGTAATTACAACTGGTACATGTTTTCGTAAAATACCTCGTTGTTTTTATTCCAAGCTTTTTTTTTTTATCTTTTGCCATTTTCTAGCTCATTTCTACAAAGGACTGTAACCCTACTCAATTTTAATACACTACTATTGTGTGACTTGTGATATATTATTGATGTATATTATAAAATTCTCTATCATTACTTTTTATAATTTTAGTTTTTTTACTATTTTTTCTAAATCGAAACTAAATTCGATTAAATGTTCTCTTTTTACATGAGGCATAATCACCACTCGCACTAAATTGAATTCAAGAAATTTTCCCAACATCCATTTGTTGTTACGTAAAGATTCTTCAAGTTCACATATGCTTTTTCCACTTTCAGTGGTGATTCCGACAACATTCATAACTGGGTCAACCACTAATTTTACACCCTCAATTTCCGATATTCTTTGCGTTAGGAACTTTGTATTTTCCATACATTTTCTCACGATCTCCTTAAAGCCATTAATCCCTAAAAGTTTAATAATTGCCCAAAACGCTATGATTGGACTTCCTGGTCTAGTACCTACGATGTGAAAATGTTTAAAATTCCCACCAGCTAAATAAGGAATTTCAAATCCTGTTTTTTTTAAAATCGAAGCGTCTTTAATGAAATATCCTCCTGAAGGTATAATTCCTAAGCCCATTTTGTGAGGATCTGCTGTAATAGAATCCACATTTTTCACTGAAAAGTCCCAAGATGGAACAGGATAACCTAGCTCCCTTAGAAAAGGTAACACAAATCCACCAAACGCTGCATCTATGTGAAAAAATATATCTCGGTCTTCAATATATTCCCCTATTTCTTCAATTGGATCAATTAAACCCAAGGAAGTTGTACCAGCAACTCCAACAACAGCGCACGTTTTATCATTAACGAGAGATTTTAAATGATTCAAATCTAATTGAAAATTATCGAGAAGATTCACTTTTTTCAACGTTATGTTTAGTAAATCTGCTGCTTTGTCAAAGGATATATGAGCTGAGCATGGGAGTACGACCTCTGGTTTTTTGATATTAGGTCGTAAATTTCTAGCAATCCTCATCGCTATTAAATTCGACTCTGATCCCCCTGTCGTAAACGTACCATAAATATTACTATTACCAAATAATTCACCAATTTCGCGTATAACTTCATCTTCTAATTCAGCGGTGCCTAAAAATAATCCCGGATCTCCCAAATTTTTCGATATATACTTATTATGTATTTCTTTGGCGAGGTTTAAAGGCTCTGAGCACATAGAACCTAAAATTGAGCCTGAATCGTAGGATAAATCCTTTTTTAGCTTTTTTTCAAGCAGTTCAAGTATTTTTTGCTTCTTTATGCCTTCTTTCTGCATTCTATACTGGTATAAAACAATTTTTAATAATATTTTTCATATATTTAAAAAGTAAAAAGCTTAAAAGAATTAAAATTTTACAAAAAATGATATGTGGATTGAAATGAGGTTTTAATAAAATATTTTGACTTACTAGAACCTTTTAGAATCTCTTATTGTATATTTTTTAATTACGGCTTCTAATTCGTAGCTAATGTCAATTTTGTAGGAATTAGCGAGACAAATTAAGGCAAACATGACATCTGCGAGCTCCGCACCCAAATTGGGCGAAATTTTATCAGATTTTTGAGGTTTAAAACCTTCTAAATGATTTATTTCTTTTGCAAGTTCCCCAATTTCTTCTACAATTGCACTAAACATAGAAAGAGGCGGCCAATATCCTCCGTGATGCGCGATCCAATCATCTATTTTCTTTTGAAATTCTTTTAGTGAAATGTTTTTAGTCATAATTAGAATAATATTTAAAAGTATATAAAAAAATCAAAATAAACTATTTAATCAGATGTTCTCGTTTTCTCGCTTCCCATTCGGCTTTTTTACCGGGGTTATATCTATCTACTTCGCTATAATACCCTGTAACTCTAGAGTATACTTTTACATCGGTGGAATTGCATTGAGGACATGTGAAACTTCCACCTCGAAACATCTTTCTACAATGAGGACAATAGGTAAAATCTGGAGTATAAGCAAAATAAGCAGTATTTGTATTAAGACATATGTTTTTTGTAAGCTCCCAAAGGCCTAGAACGTCCGGTATTTGCTCTCCAAGCCATATATGGGTTATAACACCACCTTCAACAATAGGATGATAGTCTGCTTGCAATTTAATTCTTTTTGATAATGGTATATCAGCGTCGTAGCGGATATGATCTGAATTTGTGTAATATGCAGAAACCCCTTTTGATTGAGGGATTGCTTTTTTGGGGAAATGCTTTAAATCTAGCCTAGCAAAACGATTACTCGACGATTCTGCAGGCTGTTGCCATAAGGAAAACGAAATTTCGTCTCTTTCTGTCATGGAATTACACTTAGCGACCATATATTCTAATATTCTCCTCCCGAAATCGTATGCGATAGTATTTTCGTGGAGCTCAAAACCTGTGAGACTTTTTACCGCTTCGTTTAGACCCGTGAAGCCTATGGAGAGGTTTTGGTTTTTTAAGTTAAAAATCGGGCGACCATTGATTTCTCCACTACATAAAGGCAAGTGGCCCGATTTTAGACGTTTTTCCATTAATTTCCATTTTTTCCGCAAAATTCTAGCCGAAAGTTCCATGTTTGCTTCTAAAACCCTTAAATATTCACCTTCATCCTTAGAAATATAAGCATAGCGAGGTAAATTTAGACTAACGCTTTGTAGCGAACCGATGGATACGTAATTTTCCCATACATTAGATGTTTTTCTCTCTTCAGGGTCTAACACGCACTTTTCTATAATTTGGTTTCCGCTTAGAAATTTTCGACAACATTGGCTATGAATTTCGTCTGGCATCCACTCAGGGCACATATTAAGAAAATAAGGAGTACCCATTTTTACCACTTCTTCCATTAATTTTATGTACGACGGTTCAAATTCTTTAAGCCACGCTTTTTTGATTTTCACCTCGTGTTTTGGGAACGCAAACAGCTTTCCATCGTAATCTCCATGGATATATACGTCTGTAAGGGCGTCAAAAAGTTTTAGGCATTCGCTTTTATAATCTCCATACCGCCCATTAAGCTTTCCATGTGGGCCAACCGCAGGTATGTCTAATAAACCTTCAGGAACGGTCGGAGTACACGAAATAGAAGTGAAAGGTACTTGACCGCCTCTTGCGGCAAAAATTTGGTTAGTTTCAAATATTAAACATTGCATCGATTGTTCGATTTCTCTTTGTGAGAGTCCTTTTGCGTAGGGCGCAAGAAATGTCGTTATATAATCATATCCCTGACCTCCACTAAATTCGCCCTGAATCGTCCCTAGCCACTTTGCCAAGTGAGTTACAGCCACCCTCAAACTACCAGCAGGACCAGATTTGCTACAATGTGCCCAACTATTAACGGGAGGAAGTCCGTGTTCGAGAACCATGCGAGGATCCCATTCCATACAAAATGGGCGTAAGTCAAAATACCTTAGCATGTGGACATGTAAATTACCAAACAAGTGAGCGTGAGCTTCCTCTGAGTCTAATATTCTTAAAAGAGCGTACTCCTCAGAGATTCTATTGGCAGCCCAATGATGAATGCTTTCAGGATTCATATCTTGATTAGCATTTTCGTTAACACCCTTTTCTAATATAGCTTCGTAATCCATTAATGGCATTCCTATTCGCGTATATAACTTCCTTTCGTCTTCGTAGTGCTGTTCAGATAAAATTGAACATACAATTTCTCTTATATGCGGACCTGAGAGAAAACTAATGCTGGAAGATATAATCCTTCTGACCACTAATTCAGTAATTTGATCTGCAGATTTTTGATCTAAACCAGTTTCCTTTATAATACTATGTTTTATCTTTAATGGGTCAAAAGGCACGACATCGCCTTCCGTTCGTGAGACGCTTGGTAATAAATTTTTTAGAAACCCTCTTTCAAGACCTTTTTCTTCTTTCCTTGTATCAGATTCTGGAGTCAATATCATATTAATCATTACTTTTCTTTAGTTTAGCAATCCTAAATATGTGGTAAAGGTATATGATTGGATTTAAAGTTAAAATTTTTTGTCGGCGCTATGAACTGAGACAATACCCTTAACAAATATTTATTATCGTTTATACTTTGCCTCTTTTAATATAAAAATGTATTTTTTTTTCCGTTATAAAGTTAATTTATTAATAGTTTATTCAAAACCTAAATACCCAGCTAGAAAATTCACAGAATAAACTTTTTTCTTCTTGAAAAATTCATTCGGGTAATTACTATTTTCGATATTTCACGCAATATAATAAAATTGTCGTCTTTCCCGATTTTGTAATTTTTTATTGAACTCTACTAGATTTAAAAACTATTTACTACGAGTACATATAAAGAAAAAGTTGAAGTAATCAAAAATAATTCGTGTTAAATATGAGCAAAAAACCAGTAAGTAAAGATTCTGTTAATGCCGTTGAAATACTACCTGGAATTTACAGGAAGACATTAGTGTACAATAATAACATGATGTTATGTTATTTTTCGTTGGATAAAAATTCGTACGTACCTTTAAACTCTCATAAGGAGCATCAAATAGGTTATGTGATAAGAGGAAAGTTACAATTCGAAACTGAAAGAGGAAATATTGTAGTAGGAGCTGGTGATAGTTACATTTTTGAATCAAATGAGAAACATGGAGCAGTAATCTTAGAAGATTCAGAGGTTATAGATATATTTAGTCCTTCAAGAGATGATTATAAGTAGGCGTTCAATCAATAATGATAGGTATCTACCATTGGTAAGCAGCAACAACTAGAATCGCAATCACGCAAAACAGAAATTCGCCCTTCAACCAATCAACAAATAATTTCTTTTTTTGATCTCTATTTTTTTTAATTCTCGTTGCGAGAGCAAAACTTATTGCAGAATTAGTTCCCGTGAAAACGATCACGCTAAAAATTGATGCGTTTAGCTCTAATTCAATTAAGCCAAGTATAAAGTCAAAAACTAAAAACTCTCCGAGAAATACGAGCAAAATAATTAAAAAAATCCACCCCGAAAAATAAATTATTCTTTCAAATTTTAGATCTTCTTCCGACAAGCTTCCGTTTAATTTAGTTGATTTTTTCTTTACTTTTGACATATTGTTTATACCAGAGTAGTTATAAGAAATTGAATGGTTTATGATTCTTAATACTTTTTTTTTCCAAGGGCGCGTGTTGCGAATTTTACGGTTTATTTTTTAGGTATATAATAGCTTTAGCAATATCTCCGTCACTATCTATTAACGCCGCATTAGCCTCTTCTTTACCCACGTTTGCTTGAGCGGCTACTAACATGATATCATTTTCGGTAATAACAGGTTTAGAAATATTCTCTTCCGTTGGTCCAATACTCTCCGCTTCTACTCTATCTTCAATTGTAAATTCTTCTGAGGAATATTCCTCTGCGTCACCAATGATTTGATACATTTCCTGACCCATCTGTTTCATTAGGATTACCTCTGGTTGATCGATTACTAGGGTTTTATCAATACCTTCGATTATTACTCGCGTCGCATCGATCTGATCCATTTCAATCCCTTGTTGCTGCATTCGGCGACGCATCTGTCTGGAACCAAATTGCTGACCTTCTCTCTTCTTAGTTGCTTGGGGGCGAGTTGGTTTGCTTTTTTCTTTTTTTTGCATCTCTTTTGGTAATTTTACCATTTTTTTCAACATCTCCAAATGTTATACAGTACACTAATTTAATTAATTGTATAATTTTGATTTACCTATTCCTTTCCTTATTTTTAGCGCAATTCCAGTTTGAAAACCTCTAACATATGGGACTGGAATCATTAATTTACCAATTGCTAATAAATCGTTATTTTGATTAACTACGATAACCTCATCGTTGGGTCTTAATGTAGTATCGATATCTACTATGTGCTTACAAAAAACATTTCGACCTTTTCTAATGAACTCCGAGATTTCACTTAAAACAACTGCCCTAATTTTAGGTGAAGGCGTGTTATTGATTATTCTTTCAGCTGAAAATAGACTAAGTGTGAAAAAACCATTCGTAGGTCTTAAATTAAGCAATAAATTATTATCTTGGTAGATATGTTTTATTTTTCCTGTGTTTCTGGAAAAAATAATTTGAATTTCGCTTTCGTCTTTGAATAATATATCTGTTATTGCTTGCCCAAACTGGTAATCGCAAATTGCTTTAACTTTTCTTAGAGCCAAAATGAATTTAATATCCATATTGATTTACTTACAAAAGATTTAACGAAAAATAAGGTTGGAGGTAATAAATATATTTGGTTAAAAAAAGTTAAGAGTATAGCCTCGACTGAATCGCATTGTCTTTCATCTTCCTCATTACTTTATTTACGGCTTCTATGAAATCATCATTAATTATCTTTTCTGCATCTTTTCTTATTGCGAACATTCCAGCTTCAGTACAAATCGCTTTAATATCTGCTCCAGTAGCACCTTCAGTTAAATCGATTAAATTCTTAAATTTAACCTCACCTTCAATGTTTAAATGTCTTGAGTGTATACTAAAAATCGATTCTCTTGCTTTCTCATCAGGCACGGGAAAATATATCATGCGATCAAATCTTCCTGGTCTTAATAATGCAGGATCTAAGATATCAACTCGATTTGTTGCGCCAATTATTTTAACATCTCCGCGTTGCTCAAATCCATCTAACTCGCTTAGTAGTTGCATTAATGTTCGTTGAACTTCCCGATCTCCAGATGTTGCGATTTTTAATCTCTGAGACCCGATAGCGTCTAATTCGTCTATAAATAAAATTGTTGGGGCTTTCTGTTTAGCTAAATTAAAAATTTCTCTTACTAAACGTGCACCTTCTCCTATAAACTTTTGTACTAGTTCCGAACCTATAATTCTAATGAATGTCGCATCTGTTTCGTGGGCAACGGCTTTTGCTACTAAAGTTTTTCCAGTTCCGGGTGGACCGTAAAGCAAAACTCCTTTAGGGGGATCAATTCCTATTTTTTTAAACAGTTCTGGTTTTAATAGCGGTAACTCAACGGTTTCACGAACTTCCATAATTTGATCGTCCAGTCCGCCAACATCCTCGTACGATATATCTGGGATTTCATCAATAACTTCCATTCCTTTAACAAAGGGATCTAACTTTGTTGGTAAGATTTCCATTATAGCAAATGTTCTCTGATTTAATGCTACTCTCATCCCAGGAGTTAAACTCTCGTTTTTTACTTTCCTACTCGGGTTAACAACAAAGCTAGGGCCGGTAGAGCTTTTTACGATTACCTTCCCGGAATCCTCTAGCATATCTATTACAGTAGCAGATACTAAAGGTGGTTCTCTTAACCTATCTATCTCATTTCGTAAGCTGCTTAACTCCTGTTCTAACCTTAAACGCTCTGCATCTAGTAACTGTTTTTCAGTTTCTAAATTTCTTAACCTTTTCTCTAGATGTCTGGTATATGTAATTAAATATTCTTCATCTTTTGTTTCTTCTTTTCTTTTTCTGCTCTCTTTAGTCGTTGTCAAGTAATTAAATCCCCATCTTTAACATTTTTTATTATGAAGATACTACCTAAATTAATAATAACAATGTATTCATTTAAATTTAAGGTAATACGCTAATATCAGATAGAACATGAGTTTTAAAAAATTTTTGGATTATAAATTATAACGAGCTTTGCCTAAAAACCAAAAATTATAAGAGTTCTCTTTCCCAATCACAATATATAGTTCCGTTCCTTGAAAACTAATGAATGTATGGTTATTTTATGTCGAATAAAATGTCGAGTCAATTTGAGAAGGAATGCCCTATTTGTGGTGGAAAAATATGGGGAGGAGGGCAAAAAGTCCTAATAGAAGGAGCAAAAATCACAGTATGTCAAAGTTGTGCCCAGTACGGTGTTAAAATCAAAAATGTTCCTAGAGCTACAAATAAAGTCAAGCAGAACTATGCTAAACTTAAATCTGCTGCCAAGAAAAAGGTTTATAATAGAGAAATTGACGACGGTTTAGAAATAGTGGCTGACTATGTTAATAGGATTAGAAAAGCTCGTAACTCTCGGGGATTGAATCAAGATCAATTTGCTCAAAAATTAAATGAAAAACCGTCCTTACTTCGGAGAATCGAAGCAGGAAAAGTTATACCCACTATTAAATTAGCCAAGAAAATTGAACAAGTGTATGAAATTACCCTAGTCAAGAAAGTTGACGAAATAGAGCCGAGTATCACGCAGGACAAGTATATGAAGAAATCTAGTAGTTCTTCTTTAGGGGATATTGCTATTGTGAAGAAAAGAAAAAAGTGACTATCTAACAGCATCAAATTTCTAGAAATCGGAAGGAATGTGTTAAATATTTTAAGCTTAGCACACTGGTCTTATGATGGAAAGATTAAATTTAGAGTTCTTAAGAAAATCTAACCCTATTAGTCTACTGATAAATCAATGTTTTCAATTAAAACAATTTTTTCTTTTAGATATTGAATCAATTCTTGATTATCTTGAGCTTCTAATGGACCACTACAATTGGGGCACTTAAAATTTAATTCAAAAGCTGAGTCAAAGTTAAATTTTAAGATCGAATCTTGGCAATTCTTACATACAAAAAAGTAATTATTTTCCTCAAACTTTAACCGTTCCCTTAGTTTTGCCTCAATTGTTCTCTTTTTTTCCATTAGAATTTCTTCGAATAAGTCAAATTCGTGCCACCAATAGTATATAAACCAACCCGTAGATTTATCGCGAATCCTTCTAAATTGAGCGAGTTTCCCACTATACAACTTGTAGAGCGTTTTGCGAACGGTATTTAACTTTAAAACTTCAACACCGTTTTCTTCAAAAAATTTTTCTGGATCTATTTTTTTTATACGTTCTTTAATATTTTCCGTTATTCCTTCATCTGTGATATCCATTTCTTCAGAATTCAATAATTCTATCCCGACCTCGATAGCGATCTCTCCAGCTATAACGAATAAAAAGGACCTTAATAATGGGCTTAACTCCTTCATTTTGTTCTGTCTCCTATGAGTTCACTATTTATTAAAAATTTCAGTCTTTTATAAAAGTTAAATTTTGTGAAATGTACTAAAAAGGACCACTCCATTATACTACGATAGAATATTGTTTTTCGATAAGGTCGCCATCAATCTCAACTGACCGAATCATCTTGCCTTTTCTTATCGCCATGATCCTTACCAATCGAGAATCTTTTATGTTTGTTGGGATCACGATTTGGTCTATATGATAATTGTTAAGTATTGTAAGTGATTTCCAATTATTAGGAAGTTCTGATTTAAAATCAGGGACTGCTAAATCTAACATCATTTCGAGATTAACATCTGTATTATTGAGCATTCCAATGCAAAACTGTATTCTTTTGCTTACATCGTCGTCTTCTACTTTTCTTTTCGATGGTTGAGGTATATTTTTTTTCGTGGTAACTTTGCAATTTGCATTTCTGTTATACGATAGAAGTAAATAGCATTTTTCTCGAAATGCATCAACAATTTGGAGCAACAAATCCTTATTTATTTGATCGACGATATCTGCTTTATAATTTTTTGTTTTACCCGTGGATTTTTTTAAAACCCAGTTTAGGCCTAATTCTGATATGAGATTTGTTATATCGCTGCTAGTTATCAATTTTCCCTTAATCTCGAAATTCTCCTGAGAATTAGAAATTGTGTTTGCAACTGTTTCTAAAATTAAATCTTCGTATTCATGAGCACCTTTCATGGTGATTTTTGCTTTAGTTTTGGAGATTTTTAAAGCAGGACCAATAAAAACCCCCTTAGAATACCGGTAAAAATGGCGATGGATGTTCAAGTGCTGCTCAAAAGGATCTTCTAAAATGGGTTTTTTAACTAGATCGCTCAAAAAATGCATTTTTAAATCAACCATTCATTTTTTTACATAGGTAATAATTTTTATCACAACTACTTATATTTATTTATATCCTATATTGTATATTATTCTATAATGAAATTAATTCGGTAATAAATAGTTTATTATACTATAATGTAATCATTAAATCTTTTCTATCTACCCATTTATGTTATTATTTTTTGTAAAAAGTGGTATATTGGTGAAAATTGAGAAAGAAATAAAAGAATTGGGTGTTTTAAAGGATTGTTGGTTTAAGTAAAGGGTTGAGGAAAATATTTAAATATAATGGTTGTTATGAGGAAAGTATCGTTAAAAGGAGATTGTGAAAGATCGTGAAATATACATTATGTGATCTTTTCTTATTTTTCATTTCTACCATTCCATGTTCATAAATTCTTTTTTCCCTTTTCTTTTTCTATTCCAATTTATAAAACATATAATTACAATACTAATTTTTAACC
>JAUWZR010000294.1 GCA_030615235.1 Promethearchaeota archaeon | reverse complement strand
ACATAATCCTTCTATGGGCCATCGGATTTTTAATTATGGGATTTGGCGTTATTGGTAGAACATCCTTTATGTATCGGAGCGGATTTGAGCCTAACAACGTTGTAGAATTAATTACTACCATAAATGTCTCTCCAGTGCGTCCCAAACCCTCCATTATCGAGGGGGTAATCGTAGGAAAAGGTATAGCGGGATATTGGTTATCGGAAGACTTATACTTTCAGGACAATACTGGGTTAATGTACATCGATTACCGATTTGGGTTTAGACTTATGGATTTCTGGTGGGCACTCAGGAGAGCTGATCAATTAGTAGGGCAAAAAGTAAGAATTCAAGGGTGGTACAGGCGAGGTCCAAGCCCATACTTTCAAGTAGACACAATTTGGACAGAATCCGGTAGAAGGTTTCGCAATTACTCTAAGCTCATGACTTACGTATCAGCAGTATTATTCTTTATAATCGGGGTTTTCCTCTTCTATCTATGGTTTACAGTTATTTAATAAATACAAGCAATTTTTTTTTATTCTTTTTGTCATTAATTTTTATAGAGTATAAATTAAATAAATTCTAATTATAATAATTATAATTTAACTGTTAATAACAATAAAATGCCAGAAATCAAACAAAAGAAAGTGGAGCTAATGGCGCCACTAAAAAATGCAAAATCTCTAAACGCAGTTCTAGGTAAAGCTGACGCGGTTTATTTCGGTGTTGAAGCCTTTAATATGAGAATGTTTAGCGACAATTTCAGACTCGAAGATTTAGAAAAGATAGTGAAAAAGTGTCACCAGAATAAAATTAAAGCTTATTTGACCACGAATGTAATAATGTATGAAAACGAATTTGACCTCCTTAATGAGGTCTTAGAGACTGCTGCTAGAGCAAATATAGACGCAATTATCGTTCACGACATTGGTGTAATTAAAATGGTTAAAGAAAAAGGTTTATCTTTTCACATCTCAACTCAAGCAAATATTTCAAACTCTCGAACAGCAGAATTTTACGAAAATTTAGGAGCAGAGCGGTTAATTCTTGCTAGAGAATTATCTATTGAGCAAATTAAAGATATTAAAAGAAAAATTCACAAGGCTGAAATTGAAACATTTATTCATGGCGCCCAATGTACATCTATTTCGGGGCGATGTTACTTTTCGGCTGAAATCTGTGAATCTCAGGAATATTCTGCTAATAGAGGTAGATGCATTCAGCCATGTAGGAGAATATGGCGAGTGTACGATGATCAGTCAAACGAATTCCTCTACGATGGAGTTTTTTTCATTAATGCCAAAGACTTATGCATGATCGAATATATCCCCCATTTAATTGAAGCAGGTATAGACGCTTTTAAAATCGAAGGACGAATGCGGGATCCAATATACATAGAAGAAACGACTTCGTGCTATAAGGAAGCTATGAATGCTTACTACGAGATGTCCTTTACACAAGAAAAAGTCAATGAATGGTTAAAACGTTTAAATAAAGTTTACAACAGAGGATTTTCAACGGGTTTTTACTTTGGGCAACCTACAGGTAGCGAAATCCAAAGAGAACAGGATGGTAACATTTCTGATTTTAAAAAAGTGGAAATTGGAAAAATACTCTCTTACTTTCCCGATAAAAAAGCAGCTAAAATCTTGTTAACAAAAGGAAGCTTAAAATTAAATGACGAAATTTTTATAATTGGCACACATACGGATACTTATCTACGGCAAAAAATTACCTCTTTACAAATAAAGAAGAAAAAAAACTTAACGGAAACACCCTATGTTAAAACAAAAAACGATCGATTAACAATGGGTATTCTAGTGGATAAACCGGTAAAAAAAAATGATAAAGTCTTTAGAGTTGAAGCTATTAAAAAAAAAATGAATTTAAAAAATATTTAAAATAAAAAAAAATAGATAGAGATTTCGCTTAAGGTTTTACATTCGCTAAATTATAACCTTTTTATAAATCTTCAGCTAAATCTTCGTAAGCCTCTAAGGCTAATTCAATAATTTCTTGAAAGGCCATTGCATCTTGAAGATTACCTTCTACGGTAATATCGCCTGCCATATATGCGCTCGTAGCGTCAACTTCTCCAAATAACATACCAGAGCCTACTTCCTTTGTAGCGGAGAATGTAAATGATGGATTTTCCACATCACCTTCACCGAATTCTAGCGTACCTTCTTTTGCCTTTAACCAAAACTTCTTATCTTCGTCTGTTATATTCATCTGGATAGTTATATCCATGTCTTCGAGTTCTTCCTTCAAGTCTTCATTTTCTACGGCAATCTGTTTGAACAGCTCGAACACTTTTAAAGTATCCATTACGTCCGAGGCAGCTGCTCCGGCATCAAATTTTCCTTTCATTTCTTTTACTAATGCTTCATCAACCATGATTTTTCAACCTTTTTGGTTTATTTA
>JAUWZR010000160.1 GCA_030615235.1 Promethearchaeota archaeon | reverse complement strand
TGCAGAAATATCACATGCAAAAAAAGGAAAGGGAAATTTTAGATAAAAAAATCTTATTTGAAATTTTGAAAAACGGTAAGTTTTCAACAATTTCTATGTGTAGAAACAACGAACCATATATAGTAACACTTAATTATGGTTTTGATGATATACATAATTGCTTGTACTTTCATAGCGCTCAAAAGGGATTAAAGCTTGAGTATTTAAAGGAAAATCAAAAAGTTTGTGGCACAATACTAGAAGATTTAGGTTATGTTAAAAGTGCTTGCTCTCATAAATACCGCTCCATTGTTTTTTGGGGAGATATGACTATCGTAGAAAACTTGGATGAAAAAAAGCATGCATTTGACACAATGTTAAAACATTTAGAAGATAATCCAAGTAAATTAAAGAAAAAATTCTTTAAGAGTGATCAATCCTATGAAAACACTTGCTTACTAAAAGTAGATATTAGTTTGATTACAGGAAAAGCTTCTGAATAGTTGTATTAAAATAAAATCAAGAAATCTTTCTAAAATCAAAAAATTTTTTTTGATTGTTTGATAATTATAGATATGGATGCTTTAGAAGAAAAAAGAATCGTTGAAGAAATTCTCGAAAACAGAAGATTACCATATTCGATAGAATTATTAGAAGTTGACGATGATAAATATACGGTTCGGAATAATTTTGGTTCAACGGTCGTCTATATAAAACAAGATGATAATTATTATTTAGAAGAGGAACTAGATTAATACATTTAATGATTTAATAATAATTTTTAATGGTTCTCTTCTTAATGAGTTGATTTTTCCTATTTATATTTTGAATAGAATAATTTTATTTTCAGTCTTAAGAAGCATTAATATAATAGTAAATTAATGGTCTTTATTATTATTAATAGAGAGAAATTAAGTAAATAATAGAGATAAAAGACCATCTTAAAGACTATTATAATTCCATATACATAAAATTATAAGATTGTTATTTTTTTACATTAACAGAAATAGAATAAATTACTCATTACTCGTTGGTTGCGTTTATGGGAAAAAGAAAACTTAAGTCTAAAGGATCTGAAGAGAAATTCACTGAACAATTTCGTGCGGTTATTGATAATTCGACTACTCTTTCTATGTGTAATGAAAGAAGGAGAGCAACCTGTGTCGTTCGGAAGAATTTAGCGAAAGACTATGATATTGAAGTAGATGCATCTGAAGCACCAGTACTAAACAAAATTTCGGAGAATCCACAACCATTTGAAAGTTCGATGGCTAATCTTAACATATTGGAAGAAGAGGTATTTCCACTAATTGATGCGTTTAAAACTGTTTTTGGAGAAGAGAAAGAGTTAAAGCTACGCTCCATTAAATTGGCAGTAGGAGGAAGTAATACTGATTATGTTTCAATCAGAGAAAAGGATTTAATAAAATACGATGTTAAACCAACTTTAACCGGTTTGAAAAACTTTATCAAAGAAAATAAAGATAGTATCGTAGGCTTTTTGGATAGTGAATATGTAAGTGAAGAAGGAAACGTGATTTATTTAAAGTGTGAGATGAGAGATGTATCCGATGATATTTATTCAATTAAGATTAAAATTCTCGCTTCTATGCAACAACGAGGATTTTTTCTCCAACAAGAACATAAATATTACGGTTTGCAGTTATTTATAATAATAGAATCAAGAAAACCTAACAGCAATAAACTATTTGAATTTTTAAAAGAGCTCGGAATAGATTGGGAATTGATTTTTTTTAGAAGAAGACTAGCAATTCATGACTGGACTGAAATCGAGTGTCAAGCAAACTCAGATAATTTAAAAAGTTATTTAAGAGTAAAATATGATACTCTAAATTATTTTGACATCAACAACATGATAAGGTTAATATTGCATAATGATTTACCTTTCAATGTTGCAGATAAAATGGGATCTTTATTATACAAAATGAAATCTGAGAGGTCATTTCAGCTAAGAGAAAAGAAAAATTATGGTGGAATAAATTACGAGGAATCATTTCAAAAAAAAAGCCCTACTCGTCGAGCAAATTATGACGATCCAGTACAATCAGTAGATGAATATTCATTAACATTAAAAAAAGCGGAAATTGCTGCTGCTGCAAAAATTGCGTGCGCATATTTGGGGGTCCCTCAACAAATAGAATTTGATAAAGACATCTCTGATGCGGAGATATTAAAATATCAAGATGAATTAACTAATTTTTAAATTTTAGTTTGATTACAAATAGTATTAATAGAAATTAGAAAAAAAATTGATAAACAACTTCTAGTTTAAATTGTAGGACTCCTTTAATAATTTATGGTTAATTTCACCAACGGTAATGGTCTTTCCGGTTTTTATATTTGTTACAGTATAAGTTGCCGGAGCAAATAAACCAGGATCAATAGCGTAGAAATCGTAATTAGCTGCTTTAAATGTCTCTAAAAATGGTCTTCCATAGCTATTTGATGTATTAGCAGGAGCCTTTTTCAATAATTCGAATAAATCGTCTTGCTCGTCTTTATTAACTTCTATAGTATAATATGTCATACCCGCAGCTATTATGGAATCGTTAGTTCGTCCCATGGCTCCAAGATCGTCTTTAGCAATAGGGGCAATCGTTGTTGTTCCAAAACCATCCTTAATGACACCAAGAGGAAATTTTATTTCGTGTAATTTATGCATTCCCGTTTCGACTATTCTCGCAGCTACTTGTATAGAACCAGTTAAACACGCTGTTGGAGCACAAAGTGCATATGTTTTATCAGGTCCAACTTTGCACTTTTCGGCTACCAAAGCCATTACTTCTTCAGTTGGTAGTTTTGGAGTTTCAAAGACGATAATTGCGCAATTTGATTCATCATCATAGTCAATTTCATCAAATAATTTCTCGACTTTACTTTTTACTCGAGCTGGTCCTGATCCCAAAGATTCAAAAACTTTTTTTTTTTTTATTTCTCCGTCCTTTTCAACTTCCTTTTTTAATTTTACCTTCCATCCAGCTAATTGTGACGCCATACAAGATATTACAGGATAAGACGTATGAACATTAACACTCGGGATAAAGTGGTCGCCTAATTTATAAGATGCAAAATCAACAGTTCCTAATCCACCCATACAAATTTCTCCAACCAGTTTTCCTCCATTCCAGGATGCATTTGTCATATCTAAGACGGTTGCTCCATTATCATATTGAATTATTTCTGTCTTATAATAGTCTTTATTCTCTATTATTTTATTAACAAGTTCTAAAGCTAACTCGTTTATTTTAATGTGGTGTGTCATATTTTTCACTTAAGTTTTTTTTAATTGAGTATTTATTATTAAAATCTTATTTTAATATATTAAATTAAGTTTATTTTAAAATTTTATAAAAAATGAATAAAATAACAAAAAATCTTGAGTTATTAAATTCCGATCTTAAAAAGACTAAAAATTGGCTAATAGACCATCTACAAAAATTAGAATCAACCGTACATATCTATACTCATCTTGATGCCGATGGATTATCGGCTGGAGCGATTCTCGGGAAAGCTTTATACAGAGAAAAGATTCCATTTCAAATAACCGTTTTAAGGCAGTTGGAAAGAGAAGAGATAATAAAAATTGCAGAAAAGTCTAAAGATAGTAAGAAATTCTTAATCTTTGCTGATTTTGGAAGTGGTCAGTATTTAGAACTCACTGAAAAACTAAATAGTTTCGACATTAATGTTCCTTTTATTATATTAGATCACCATTTACCTCAAAATGTCTCGGATAAAAACGATGATAAAATTAAAGAAATTTACTCTAATTCAAGACCTTGGCACATTAACCCTTATTTTTACGAATTTGATGGTAGTGGTGAAATCTCTGGGGCGGGGATTTGTTATTTTTTTGTAAAAACTTTAAACCAGAAAAATTTCGATTTATCTCCTATCGCACTTGTAGGAGCAACGGGAGATATTCAAAGTCGAGGTCCTAATAATTCATTTACTGGATTAAATACTGTAATTTTAGAACATGCCACCAAAGCCGATTTAATTGAAGTGATCAACGATTTAAATTTTTCACCGATTAAGCCTTTAAATGAAGCAATCTCATATTCAACTGAAATAATTCTTCCGGGTTTAAGTGATAATACAAGTAAAATGCTAAAATTCTTAAAATCATTAGGAATATTAATGGAGAACTCGCAAGGAGACATAAGAACACTGAACGACCTTAATCAAGAAGAAAAACAAAAAATTTCTTCTGCGATTATAGAGTATATGTCTCTTAAGTTAAATATAGAGCCTTCTGAAATTATAGAGAAGCTTATCGTAAATCGATATCTATTAAAGAATGAAATTGTGGGATCAGAATTACATGATTTAAATGAATTTGCATATCTATTGAATTCATGTGGAAGGAGCGATAACGCATCTTTAGGAATTGCTATAGCAATGGGTGATAGAAGAATTGCCTATGATAAAGCTAAAGATAATTTGTTAAATTATAAGAAATCGTTAGTTCAAGCGTTATCGTGGTTAAAGGATGAGAATAAAATCCAATATAAAAACCATATCCAATATTTTTTTGGTGAAAATACTATCTCTGAAAATATTGTGGGTACAATTGCTTCCATGTTAATATTTAGTAAAAGTGGTATTATTGATATTAATAAACCAATTTTTGGGTGCGCAAAAAGAAAGGACGAGGAAGTGTTCAAAATATCGGGGAGAGCTCACAAAAGTATTGTAAAAAAGGGCGTAAATCTTTCAGAAGCAATTAGAGAAGCTTTAAATCTTTCAAATTTAGAAGCTCTGGGCGGTGGACACCCCCCAGCAGCAGGTACGAAAGTGCCAATAAACCAAATAGAATTTTTTTTAGAAAATTGTGACAGAGTAATTGAAAAACAATTACGAGATAATTAGAAATTTAATTTAAAATATTGCTTTCTATAATATATAGGTTTCACCTATCTCTGGTGCTACAGAATTATAACTTTCTTTTGATAAATTGTAAGCAAATGAAGTGGTTGATTTCTCATCTCCGTGTACGCAAAAAATGAATTTTGAATTATTGCGAAATTTAACTTTATTTATATAATCGTTTAGGTGGACTTTATCTGCGTGACTTGAGAAGTCAAAGTAATCTATTTTACACTTTGCTTTGATTAACATATCTCGGGATTGGTAATTTCTTCTGCTTCTCTCTTTAAACTCAAAAATTTTTTCATCAACTAATTTTCTGCCAGGTGTCCCCTCTACTTGATACCCAACTAAAAAAACAGCAGAATTTGGATCATCTAAAAAAGTTGGGATATAATCTATAGCAGCTCCCCCTTTTAACATACCTGAAGGAGATATAATCAAAGTTCGCGACTTTCCTCCTATTTTCTTTCTCTTTTCTTTAGAAACAAATTGAGCCTTTTTCGCGGCTGATTTAAAGCGAGTAAAATCCCGGAAAGATTCAGGAAATTGAGAATACTCTGTTAAAATTTTTCTAGCTAACCCGTCGATGTAAATGTCGTTTTTATAATTGTACTTTTCTAAAACAAGTAAAATTTCTTGTGATCGAGCAACCCCAAAAGCAGGAATTAAAACATTTCCACCGTTATCAATAGTGTTTAAAATATCTTCAATAAATCTTTTTTCTAGTTTCTCTCTTAAGGGATGTTCTCTATCAGAATATGTGGATTCTGTAATTAGAGCATCTATCTCGGGTAATTCGTGAGGGTTAGCTGGAGAAATTAGGTTTGTTTCTTGGTTGTTGATGTCGCCGGTATATAGTATTTTCTTCTTATCGACTTCAACTAGTATAGAAACACTTCCAGGGATGTGCCCTGCGCTGAAAAAAGTAAGATAAAACTCATAATCTATTTTTTGGCGTACTCCATTTTTTAAAAATAAAGCGTTTTTTCTAGTTTTTTTAAGCTCTCTGTATCCGAAAGGGTAGGGATAATTGGAAATTTTAATCATATCTTCAAGTAAAATTTCTGAAATTCTTAGTGTTAATGGATTGGTGAAAAGCGGGATGTCGCCATCTTT
>JAUWZR010000267.1 GCA_030615235.1 Promethearchaeota archaeon | reverse complement strand
AGCAGAATTTTGGATTCAAGCAGGTGACGCTTTTATATTGATTAGATATTTTGCTATGCATGATGATGCTGGAAAATATGTTGGAACATTAGAAGTTTCTCAAGAACTTTCTCGGTTAAGGTCTCTTGAAGGTGAACGACGACTTGTTCAATGGGGCGATTAGTTTAAATTTGAAATGGATTCATATATTTGTTCAATCTTCAAAAATTAGTAGTTTCCTTTCCACAATAAGGACATATTTTAGCGCCATATTCAATTAACTCCTCACAAAAGCGGCATTTTTTTTTTAAACCCCTACGCGATAAGATATTAGCTCCCACTGATAAGTCTTCGATAAAATCCTTCGCAGTATCTTGGTTAATGATCAAATAATCTCCATCGATTAAAAAGTTAAATTCCTTTGCCCATTGGAAAACCTTTTGAGTGAATAATTTTTCGTCCATATCTAAGGCTGTTCTAATCATATCAAGCCTCAACTTGTTCGAAACTTCCATCATCGACTTAATTCGTTCAATTTTTTCCTGCTCTTCCTTTTCCAGACGAACTTGCTCAGACGATTTGTATATTTTAGCTTGGTTTAAGAGTTCGTAAAGTTTTTCTGTTTTTGATTTGTCTTTAGCATACATCTTTAATTGTTTTTTGAGTGCCATCAAAGTGTAAGACTTACCCTCTGTTGTCTGAATGTTTACCGCTGGTCCGATGTTTGAGGTGTCAATTAAAATTTTAAGAATAGTCAGTATTGGTATCTGATAAATTAATTTTTCCGTAAACGGTTTAAAAGATAAAAAATCTTCGTTTAAAAAAATTATACCCCTAAGAGATTCTGACACCGCCTTTCCATCGTTTAAATCGTAATCTCTAAAGTTACCGACTGTTTCAAACAATATTGGGCTCATTTTTTTGAACGTCGATCTCGTCAACTGCCTAAAAAGTTCTTTAGTAGCTTTCTTAGATGTTGCAAGTGAACTTCGTTCTTTCATATGAGGATAAAATGTATACAATATTCCTTGAACGCTTATTAGTTCAATAGTTGGAAGGTGAAATCTAGTTTTCATCGCGAAATTTTGAATATCGCGAACTCTCAGGTGGAATGTTATTTTATCTTTTTCAGATTTAAACAAAAACTCTTTTATTGTTAAAGTAATGGTACCTCTGGACTTTCTTGAGACAAGTGCCATATATGAAGTTTGTCCCGTAGTAAAATTGCCAAAAGATTCGAAAAGGATTACCATTTCACTTTCAATAATAGAAATTTAGTCATATATAATTTTACATTACAATTATAATTTTGATTTATTTCTATTTGACGCTTACAATCTTTCTTGTTGAAAAAATAATAAAAAAAAGGGGAAAAATCAAAACTAATAAAAAGTAAAAATCTCCTCCCATAGGCATTTTATGTGTTTCTATTTTTCTGACATTTCCTAAAATATTTCTTTCTTACATGTTCTAAATTAAATACTACATTAATTTTTAATAACGGCTATCTGATCTAAAACTCTGGCGTGGTCCTTTCTCGATAATAGTTAAATCAGTTGCCTGAGGTCCTTTTTGACCATCGGTAACTTCAAATTCCACGATATCTCCTTCGTAGATGATTTTAAAATCATCATCTTCTCCTTTAATAGCAGAGAAATGAACGAAGATATCACCAGAACCATCTTCACGAGTTATGAAACCATATCCTTTTCTAGAATCAAACCATTTTACGGTTCCTTTCACCATTTCTGATACACTTCTTTATTACTAACTCTTTATATTATTGTTCAACTTATTTTTTGAAAAATGTAGAGTACATTACTATATCCGTACTCTTCACCTATGAAATAACAATCATTAATAATAAATCTTGGTAAATTTGATTATAAGAAAGTAATAGAATTAGGTTTTAATTGAAATCTTTGTAATTTTATTAATTTACGAACTAAAATTTTTAAATCGAGATTAAAAAGTTATATATGAGATTTGATTTAAGATAATAACTCCCTAAACCCGGATTATATTGCTATCACCAAATCTTAATGGATGAATTATTATGGCGAATTTGAATGATCTAACCGTTCCTTTATTGGATAAATTAGCAAAGGAAATTGGAATCAAACTTAGCAAAAAAGATAAGAAACCAGAAAAAATTTCTAAAATAAAAAGCGTTGGTCTTGAAGAACTACAACTTAAACAATTAATACATAAATATTACGAACAAAAATCCACACCAAAAAAGACACGGAAAGATATGATTTCAGAGTTAAAAGGTAGAGTTAAACTACTTGAAGAACAAGTCAAATTTTTGATGTCAGAAATAAGCGTATCGAACGTGTCTATAACGAAAGAAAACAACCGCGATCTCTTAACCGTAACAACAGATTTAGCTGAAATCAAGAAATTTATTAAATCTCTTATATCTCCAGGAGAATCTATTACGATCGATGAGTTGATAGAAATAAATGAAATTCAAAAAATACCTTTAATTACTTTAAAACATTCAATTTACGATCTTATAGATGAGAATGTGTTTGATGTAGCGGAAGGCAACTCAAGGCAAAAAATTGGGGGGAAAATTGGAGTATTGGTAAGAAAGTAATTAATTTTAAAGAAATCTGTACTGTTTAAAATAATAATGTAATAATAGCAGTTTTTTTTTTTATAATCAAAAACAATTTCACTATTAGATAATATTTTTATATGAATACAAATGGATTTAACTGAAGAACAAATTAATAGGTATTCTCGGCAGATTGTGCTAAAGGAAGTTGGTGGAATAGGCCAAAAGAAGTTACTAGATTCGAAAATCTCAATAATTGGATTAGGAGCTCTCGGATCGTCTGCTGCTTACTATTTAGCTGCTGCGGGTGTTGGAACATTACAGCTAATTGATTTTGATACTGTTGAAATATCAAATTTGCATAGGCAAATACTTCATTTTACAAAGGATATTAACAGAAAAAAAACTAAGAGTGCAACAGAAAAGCT
>JAUWZR010000060.1 GCA_030615235.1 Promethearchaeota archaeon | reverse complement strand
TATAAATGATGTTATCCGAAATTACCACGTAACTCCTCCACCAGGGTATGAATTTGCTGGAAAGACAGGTGATATTGAAGATCCTTCAATGAAAGGTTTTGAAGGTTTTCGAAAAGCACGTGATGAGATAATTAATTGTATAGTTGAAGGAATGAAAAGATTTGAGTTATATGTATGATTGAATACATAATAATAGCAATACTGCAAGGATTATTTGAATGGCTCCCCATTTCTTCTTCGGGGCAAGTTATGATGATATCAATTAATTTTTTTGGTATTCCTCCTGAAAAAGCTTTTAGTTTAAGCATTTGGGTACATTTAGGAACTGCGATCGCGGTTTTGATAAAATTAAGAAAAGATTATGTTCAAATCATTAAATCCATAATACCAAGGAAGTTTGAAGTTGATGAAAATGATGTCAAGAAGAGAAATTGGTTAATTTGTGCCACGATTGGGACTGCTATAACTGCTATCCCATTATATCTCCTGTTTAAATTTGTTATAATAGAAGGTTTTGACGCAACACAGGGTGATGTGTTAACTTTAGTGATTTCTGGCTTATTAATTGTAACTGGAATTGTTTTATTGATTTTTAGAAGGAAATTTGGAAAAAAAAATATCAAAACCGTGTCAGATCGGGAACTCATCAAGGATTCGAGCATATCTGGGTTAATTCAAGGGATTGCCATACTTCCTGGAATATCCCGGTCAGGTTTCACTGTATCTACTATCCTATTCGAGAAATATGACCAAGATCAAAGTTTGAAATTAAGTTTTTTAATGTCGGTTCCTGTAGTACTCGCTTCTATTGGAATGGATATAATCTTCGGAGAAGGATCGGTTTTTGGAACAATTGATATTTTCACAATTTTGATTATAACAGCAATTAGTTTCATTGTAGGTTACCTTTCAATGGAATTATTGTTAAAAATCGCACAAAAAATCAATTTTAGTTATTTTTGCATCTTATATGGAGTATTATCATTCGTGATAATTGTACCTTTCATGCTATTCTGATAGAATCTATAAATTTCTAATATATTCCACCAAATAACTGGATAAAGCTTTTTCTATGTTTTTTATTCCTCTAAATCCAGGAAAATCGTTTAAATCGATAAGATAAAAACGATCTTTATCTGTTAGTTTTATTAAATCAAACCCAAAAATTTTAAGGTTAAGTTCTTTTGATAAGATTTGGGCAAGTTCTCTAATTTCTTCAAATATTCTAAATTCTTTCCTTTTAATTGTATCAACATCAATTTTATTTGGCTTATCTCTTAAAAAGATATAAATCGGATTTTCTCTTATAATGCCAAACACTTTATCTCCTATTACATAAACTTTTCTTTCTAATCCATCACACTCAATAAATTTCTGAATATAAACATCGTAATATAAAAGATGTTTATACCGATTGTAAAATATGTCTACTTCTTCAATCTTTCTAACTAAGAAGTTAAATCTATTATATTTATCGTGCTGAAAATGACTTTTAATTACAATTGGAAGCTTAGGTAAAGCCCATTTTTTAAATTTTGAGAGATCTCCAAGATTATTGTTCCAAGAGTTAGGAAATGAAAACTTTTTTCTAATTTGAGGATGGTTTTTAAATACCTTTCTTAGAACATAATCAAGGGATATCTTGTTTTTGCACATTAGAACTGTATCAACATTATGTAGCGTTGGAATTTTATTTGTTTTAGCGTAATGAAGCAAATCAATCGAACAATCATTTCTCACCTTGACGATAATTAAATCTGCTTCTTTAATCGATTTAGGCATTCTGGAAAGGTTAAAAAACTTTTTTGTAGGATCGTGAAAGTGTAAATTAACATCTGGTAAATTTTTAAGCCTACTTATAACATCTTTTACTACTTCGTGATCTTTCCTAGCTGAAAAAACGACATTTCTTATCATCAATTAAAAATAAAGAAGCGCAGAATATTCTTAAATTTTCCCTCAATGCATACTTTCTTTTTCTATTGAATATTTTAGAAAAATAATAACTTCTCTAAAAAAATGGGGAAAATAATTTGAAAGTAAAAGAAACTGTAAATTTATAAATAAAATTTTACTTTTTTTTCTTTTTTCTACTTCTTTTGTGGCTCCACGATGATTTTTATCCACTTTTCGCGATCATAGTAATTGAAAGTTCTACCACCTTTTATTTATAATTAAATTAACGCCCTTTTATTCCATCAATTAAAATTCTTATCATATTTACAATCGAAATACTTGGCCATCCAGAACTCGACTCTGAAGTAGTAGATTTAAAGGTCGCATTTTTTTTTCTTACCCATTCAATATATTTCATTTTCATTACATCTTCTACCCTAAATTCTTCTATCATCTTCTCTTTATTTTTAACATATTGTAAATGATTTGTAAATAGATGATCATCTCCTTTTTGTTTTAATATGACTAAAGGTTCAAAAGAAAAATGATCAGCGAAATTTTTGATAGACTCGGGCGGAGATTCAGTTAAGTATGGGGAAATTATTAATTCAAATAAAATATTTTTTCCGCTAAATGTGGGGGCTGTCGATTCATTAGTTCCAATTAACTTGCTAACAATTTTTTGGGCATGTCCATTACCCTCACTCCAATAGTGAAATATTTTTCCAAAATATGTTCCAAACGGGTTAATTCTCACCTGTTGACCTTTAGTGGCAAGATCACCAAATCCCTTATCTTTAATTTTAATGGGAGAAAAAGCAAAGTTCGCTGCTTTTAATGAGTTAAATCCTACAAGTAACCCTCTTTCATTATTTGATAAAGACATCCAACCATCTGATATGTTTGCAACTAAACAATCGATATTTGCGTTTTTAGGATCGATTTCTTTCATATCAAGCTTGAAATAATCTACAATTCCCAAAAAATTACGTTTCCAGATTTTAAGAGGTTGATCTAACCCAAGAATATTTGTCCTAATTTCACACGGGACAATTTCTTGCCATTTTTCTTGATATTGCTCATCGACAAAATAGGATGTGCCATCACTCTTTCCTATGTTTGTTGTCTCTCCTATTATTTCAGGAAGTTCCATTGAAACATTTACAAATAGATACGGCAACTCTGAATAGAGCTTAAGAACTTTTCTTGCTCTAACTTTATGCTCCTTTTCTATATAAAACTCACTAATAATCGATATTGACGCTGAAAATCCATCATTCCCACTGCGATGGACAATTATTTGATCTTCGTTGGATTTATAAATATTCGGCTTTTTAGCTTTTCCATACGATATGGATGATTCTAAAAAGCTCGGACAAGCAAATTCAGCATCATTAAATTTAAAAGAGATAATTTTTCCCTTTTCATTAAATCCAATATAGATGTATTTATTTTTTATAAATTTTTCAGTAGCTATTATCTCTCTTTCCACTTTTTCCAGACTTTGAGCATCCGAATCGCCAATCTCTAAGTAATAAGTTGCGAGTTTAGATTGGTTTCGACTGAATGCTGATTGCGGTATAAGTGCTTCAATCCTTAAATTTGAACTTGTCCCGAAGGAGTCGCTATAAATGGAAAAAGATGATAATATAGCTTTCGAAGTGGTATTCAGTATTCTTAGGTTTTTTTTGTTTTTACCTATCTCATTACTTATTGACTCTGGAAGCGTAGAACGTATTAAAGTATAGTTGCATAATGGGATTTTTTCTTTGTCTGAGATGCCTCTTTCAGTTATGGGGAGAATTGAGAGAGTAGTATCGAAATCATTGTATTCATTATTAAGTTTTAGAGTTAACTCTTGGATTGCTATCTCAAATGCTTTTTGAGAGCTATTGAATGCCTTTATTCCGTAACTAATAGCAGTCTTTCTTCTATCCGAATGAAGAAAGGGCATTGCCATCCCAAAGTTAGTAGTGGAAGCAAAAAGTATTTTGTTTTTAATATAGGTCTCAAAAGCCTCGTCTTTGTTCCTGAGAAGATTATTAACATCAGAAGCAGACTCTTTAATTATTTTATTTGAAGTCAATGTATCAGAAATGCATTTTAACCACCGTGATTGTTGTCCTACGGTCCAAAATTTTGTGTTATTGTATTTTTGTGCCCAGTTATAATAACCGTTCCACATACCATCAGCTACATCTTCTCTTAAGGTAGTTTCGCCTTGTATTTTTAATTTGGGTATAATATCGATTAAATTGGTAAATTCGATATAGTCGTGTTGATTCACTGCTTCTGCAAATTCCATTAAACCTCGTGAATTAGGCATCCAGCTCAAAAACTTAGGTAAACTCATTCCAATCCAATTCTCGTAATCCATATCAAAATTTAGAAAAATTAACGCATGTTCACTAATTTCTCCACTAAGCTGTTTGCTCCTTATAAGTTCAAACCATTTTTTAATAGAACAAAAATCAAGAATGTCTCCAAATGCATAGGTTGGAATCATTAAACAAGAAGCATTTGATATGGTTGAATTAAATTTAATCACGCCGTATCTTTGGTTCCAGTCTAAACGAGGATTAATAAAGGGTCGTGTTACATCAAATCCGTACACGGAATAATAATTACATAATCCCTCAACACCTAATCGATTGTATAATTCTATCATACCTTGGGTAAACATAGATTCTTGAGTACGAGCGTAGGGGGCGACTCTTCCTGGAAATAATTGGTTTACTCCAATTCCCATAGAATTTTCTAAAAACCATTCATGTTGTTGGAGAAATTCCTCAGTGTCCAAAATAGGTTGTATTACATTTCCCCAAGATCCAATTAAAACCTCATCCTTTCCTTTTTTACACCTCTCAATGACTCTATCAAGCACATCCTGTTGATATTCTTTCTGTAATTGAATAGAGAAAAATGTATCTGCATAATCCCAGCTTATACGCACTGTACCTAGTCCCTTGTCTTCAATTTTATCTAATTCATCGACAATTGCACTCATCATCTCGAGATCCTTACCAAAACCAGTTTTACCTTTTGAATCACCTCTATATGAGTGATAATAGTTTATGTGAGGAGAAAGAGCGAAATAAATTTTCTTATCATCTACATTCATTAGTTTTACCTATGTTTGTAATTTATGATTGAGATATTAAATGCCAAAAAATATAATAATTTTGATATCTCCAAACAAATAATTTCAATAGTATCATAAGTGTCATAAATCTAATATATAGAAATTATCTCTATAGTTTATTTTAAGATGATTTAAATAGTACATTCTAAATATAGATACTATAACGGCGAACACTAAAAATTTAGTAAAAAGTTGAATAAAATGACCAAAAGTGATATAAAAGTCGCAATTGTCGGAGTAGGTGATGTTGCAAGCGCATTAGTTGCGGGAGTCGAGAATTACAAGAAAAATCCAGATAAAATCATTGGTTTATTACCAGAAATTACTCAATATGGAGTAGAAGATATAAAATTTGTCCTCGGTATTGATGTTAATGCTAATAAGATTGGTAGAGATCTAAGTGAAGCTATTTTTATAGAACCAAATTGTAATAAGAAAATTTTTGAGCCGGGATTTTTAAATGCTCCTGTGCTAAAAGGCCCAATATTAGATGGTTTAAAAAGTAATATAAAAAACATTATACCTGTTGTTGATAATCAAAAACCCGTAGACCTCGTAGAAGAGTTTAAAAAAAGGGATGTTGATGTTGTTGTTATTTTGCTCCCAACAGGTTGCCATGAAGCGGTTAAATTCTACGCTATAGCAAGCCTTGATGCTGGAGCTTGTGTGGTTAACGGTATGCCTTCTTTTGTAGTTAAAGATTCAGAAATTGTTGAAAAAGCTCTAAAATTAGAACTTCCATTAATCGGTGACGATGTCAAATCTCAAATAGGAGCTACTATAATACATCGATCGCTAGCAAATCTCTTTCCAATGCGGGGCGCAATTCTTGACAGAACTATACAGCTTGATTGGGGAGGATCATCGGATTTCTGCAATTTATTAACCCCTCAATCTAATGGTGAATTAATATATGAGGAAGGAAAACGACAATCTAAAACTGAAGCAGTAGTAGCAAATTTACAAAATAAGGATGATGTAGAATGTCGAATATCCGCCGTAGATTATATCCCATTCTTAAAGAATCAAAAGGAGGCTTATATGAGATTAGAAGGGAGAATTTTTGGTGGCGCTGCTGTGCGAGTAGATGTTACCATGTTTGTAGAAGATGGTAATAATTCTGCAGGAATTATAGCTGACTGTATAAGAGTTTCAAAAATTGCTAAAGATCGCAAAATTGGGGGGGTTTTACAATCAGCGTGCTCTTTTTTTAATAAACACCCTCCAGAACAATTAGATGATTATGTCGCAAAAAAACGACTTATAGAATTTTTAGAAAATAGAAGAGAACGATAATAAAATACTCGAAACTTGATACTTTTAGAAACTTAACTCTTAGCTTTAACAAGGGCGCTTCGATACATTTCTCTCGTATTAATCAAATTGTAAATATGATCTGAAATTAAACTTATTCCTTCTGGCACGCTCCTAAAGCTAGGAAAATCATTAATATCTACAATGTAAGGTCCCTTCTCAGTTAGTATGTAATCTAATCCGAAAACTGACATACCAAACTTTCGGCCTAATCGAATTATCCTCTTTTTAAATGGATCTTCAACTGGAATCCTAATATGGACGAGTTCGAGAGGAGACAATTTATCTAATTGTTGTAAACGATTATGAGAGGTTATTGAAATAACCCAATTACCTATCGCATAAATTTTATAGAGAATATCATGTTCACCTAAATACTCTTGGAAATATAAATCGCTTTCATTATAATTTTTTATCAATTCAAGTAAATCTCTATGATTTTTAGCAATACCGATTATTCTATCGTTCTTAGGTAAATCTGGAATGTTATGAGAATTTAATTTTACAATAATTGGTGTACCTTTTTGAGAAACATGAATTGCTTCTAATTTAGTAGAAAAAGAGCGTGGTGTTAGAATTTTTTTGTAATTTTTTTTTATAAAATTAAAAGTGTTTTGCCTATTCTCACATAACTGAACGGATTCTAGCGTGTTAAGAATAGGAATTTCAGGACAAGTTTTTTTAACGATTCTATAGATATTTTCATTTAACTCTTGAGTTGTTAGTTTTACCATCAAAAACGAAATCGGATATTTCTTTAATCGCTTTTCTAGATACTTAGTATTAAACGATTCTAATCCGTTTTTCATTAAATTAACTATTGTTATATTATAATTTTTAATTAAGAACTTCTTGATATTTTCTAAAACTTCAATATCTCTATTACAAATGGCTCCAATATATTTTCTCTTTAAATTATTCGCCATTTAAAAAACCCTTACAATTTGATTTCTTAAAAACAAATTAAAATATATAAATGTATTGATAAAAAAATCCGAGCAAACTTTATGAAACCGATTGAAAAATGGTAGAAAATTTCTAAAAAGTGAGATAGAACAACGACAATTTAGTTTATTATTCTATATTTATTATATACTTTAAAATAACGTAGTTTTATATTAATCATAAAGCAGAGATTTTTTCATTGAATAAGTTTAGCTAAGGTGGCTATTTGATAAAGATAGGATTTATAACAGACAGGTATCATTTAGAGAAGAAATCGGTTCAATTCTTAAATTACATTAAAAATTTAGCAAACATTTCAATTTATGTTGAAGAAGATTATCTAATTAATTTTTCTAATTATTATTTCGATGAAGATATTTTTTTTGTGAAAGCAAAAGGAGATTTAGTGCTGAATTTAGTGAAATTAATTGAGCATGAAACCGATATTCCAGTTATTAATTCATCAAAAAGCATTTCTCTTGCTTTCAATAGGTTTTTAAATAGCGTTGTCTTAAGAAAAGCTGGAATCCCTGTTCCCAATTTTTCACTAAATCCCGTAGGACTGTCACCCCCATTCAATGAATACATTATTAAAAATATTATGGACCAAAAAAATTATGCTTTTATTCCTCAATTTCAGAAAAAAGAGGGATATTTAAGGGTGGTTGATGTTCGCGCTATTAATGAAACAAGCGGAAATTACCCAAAATATACACATCTGTATTATCAAGAATTTATAAAGAGTAAATGGGAATATAAAGTGTATTTTATTGGTGATGATCTTTTCTACTTCAGGCAATTACCAGTTTTAATAAATCCTGATAAAATGGAATCTAGAATAAAAATAGAGAGAATTCCCGAATTATCAGAAATGGCTTATTCTGCTACTGAAGCAATTGGATTAAAAATAAGTTCTATGGATTTCTTAAAATCAAAAGATGGAAATTATTTCTTGACAGATATAAATGCATCCCCAAATTTTAATTACATTAAGAATGGCCCTAAAATTATAGGAGATTATCTAATAAAACAAGCGAAACTATAGGAAGAAGAACAATAATGAAAATAGGAATTTTATCAAAAAGGAAGGGCCATTTTACGGGGGAAATTCAAAAACATCTTGAAATTAGAGGGCATGAAGTAAAAATCTTGACTGCAAATAATTTAAATATCAATGAAATGCTTCTTAATAGAGATTTATATATATTAAAATCTAAACACTTACTTTATCTTTATGCAGGTTATTTTTTAGAGGCTAATATGATTCCAGTTATTCCAAACACTAATATCAGTTATATCCATAAAAATCGAGTTGAATCGTATTTTTCTATGAAAAATATGGGCTTATTATGTCCAAAGATTTTTATGGGTACCTTTAAAACTCTTAAAAGTCAACTTCAAGAGTCAAGTTTTCCCCTCATATCAAAACCAATGCTTGGTTCTGGAAGTAGAGATGTCAAAGTATATAATTCTCTTCAAGATTTTAATGTTCCTACTGAAAATTATCTCTATCTCGAAAATTTTATCAAAGGAACACACTACTTAGCTTATTTTATAGGAAATGAAATATGTATATGTGAAAAAAGACCTCTCTCAAATGAACATCAAGATACTGAATTAATTGAATCCGATAAAGAAATAGAAAAATATCTAATTAAATGGAAGGAAAAATATAATCTGTTATTTGGACATCTTGATCTAGTTAGAGAAACTAATACAAATAAATTATATGTGGTAGACTCTGGTACATTTCCGGAATTTACTAATTGGAAACGTGACTCAGATCCTACTTCGAAAATATGTGATTTAATTTTAAAAGAATACAGGGCTTTAAAGAACTGAATAGATGTAAATAAGAAATAATAGAATTAGTATTTAATTTCAAATCCTATTAGGATTCATTCTCTTCTGAATCTTTTTCTTGTTCTTTGTTATATTCTTCTACTTTTTGCATAACAGATTCTGCCGGTGTCGGCATTTTCTCATATACTTCTATGAATTTAACATCTTCTATCTCATCAGCCATATGAGTCTGTAAATCCATAGCTAAACCGAATTTAAGATACGTAAGGTTTTGAAACAGGAGCATTTTAGGAACGGTAATTTCTAGAGTCTTGTCCTCCAAGTGATTTACGATGAATTCAGATGCGCTTTCTTTGGGAATTCCCTTTGAAATCATAAAATATTCGATTTTTTCATCAAACTCGTCGATCTTGTCTACTATTTCAAGGTTGTAATCAATAGATTGGCCAGCCAGGGGGTGATTGTAATCTAGAATAACTTTCCCGGACACAATATTCGTTACAACACCTCTCTGTCCTTTTTTATTTGTAAAGTCCTGACCGTATTCAGGATTTTTTCCCTCGTTTAATTTTCTAAATTTAGCTATGCCAATCCTCTCAATTTTTTGAGGATCTCTTTTACCAAAGGCTTTAGTAGGGGGAATTTTTACCGATTTTTTTTGAAAGTAATTCATATCTTTTATAGTTTCAGTTAAACCTTCATTTAAGAATCCCGGTTTTCCAATGATTACAAATTCCGGAGTGTAATACCCTTGCTGAGCTTTTTCCTCCTCGTACATTCCTGCTTTTTTAGCATCTTCTTCAGAAGATACTCTAAAAATCTTTCCTTTTTGCGTTCTTGCCGTCATCTTAAGTAGAACGAAATCGCCTTCTTCAACCTTTTTGCCTTCTAACTTCGTTTTCTTCTCTTCTAGTTTTTTAGCTTCTTCTTCCAGTTTTTTAGCTTCCTCTGCCTCCTTTTTTGCTTTCTCTGCGTCCTCTGATGATTGATCAAGAACTGAATCACCACTTTCTGGAGTAGGTTCTTTTGATTCACTTAATAATTTTTTAGCGCCACTTACGAATTTTTCAGCTGTAGCTTTCCCAACGCCCTTTAGTTGTATTAAATCTTCCACACTCGCGTTTGCTAACTTTTCAACGGAATCAATACCGGCTTCAATCAGCACATCTTTTTTTTTGCCTACACCTTTCACATCTTCTAAACTCATAGAAAATACCATTAAGTATAAGTAGTTAAATTGTTGCTAGTAGGATTTAAGAATTAATCATTACTTATTATTTTTTCTAAAACTAAGAGACTGGCTCGTACAGGATTCCTAACTCGTCAGCATATTTTCTAACTTTTTGAATTTCCTGTAAATTAGGTCTACGATTTATTTCAGGATATTGAGAAGCTTTGTACTCTGGACGAAACTGCTGCATGAGGTTCATAACCGCTTTTGGAAGTTCTTTAGCGACAAAATCTAATATGGGTTTAGAACAGCATTCAATGTGATTAGGCATAATCAAGTGTCGGATTATTATTTCTCCGCTTCCAGCGTTGTGAATTTTTTTCAAATTGCGAGCTACTACATCGTAATAACTTGTAATTCCAGAATATTTTTCAGCACAGTTATTATTACCGTACTTAAAATCAGGTAACCAAAAATCCATAAAGTCAATGATTAAAGATAGCGATTCTTCTGTTAGGTAAAAATTAGAATTCCAGAGTTGTGTAATGTTTGAAGTTTGATGTTGAAGGCTTCCCACAATTGTATGGATGTTCGGAATAGGATCGCCCCCAACATAGTTGATATTAATCGCACCTTTCTCGACTAATCTATCAGCAAGATTAGCAAGTTGAATTGTATCAATTTTTCGAGCTATATCCTCAATTTTTTTCGTGTTTTTCCATGACTGAGATATATCGTAATTTTGACAAAATACACAACCAAAATTACATCCTTGGAAAAATATTGTACCACTAGGTATTAGCGGAGCTTCTTCCCCCGTATGAAGAAAAGCAGACGAAACATAAGAGTCATTCGATATCAAACAAAATCCTTTCTCACCTTTAATACGATTAACCTTACATTGTCTTTCGCAAAAAATGCAATTTTCGAGATATTTATTTGCTAGATTTTCAGCTAAACTAACATAATTCATATTGTGTATTTGGCGATTTTCGATAATTTCATTGGATTTATTCAATAAGAGATTAAACTCCTTAGACTTTTCTGCTAATAAATTCTCTAAGTTTTTTATTGAATCGTTAATATCAAAGTCGCATTCTATACTTTTTGCGACAATATATCTCGCAATTTCTTTATCATCAATGATACTTCTATATCTGGCAAATCGTTTTCGAATTATGTCATTTTTCCAGACCGTCTCTGAATCAGGTCTAAGAATCCTAAAAACCATTTTGGTTTTCGCTCTTTTTTGTCTTGATTATGTTTAACTGTATAAAAATAAGAAGTATAACGCTAAATGTCAAAACTAAGCCATTTAATAATGTTAGATAGAAATGATATATTATCTCCTGCGTCCAAT
>JAUWZR010000197.1 GCA_030615235.1 Promethearchaeota archaeon | reverse complement strand
AAAATACTCTAAAAATTCTAAAAGTAATAGAAAAACATAAATATCCGGTAAATATCGCTACAAAATCAAACTTGATAACTAGGGATATAGAAATACTAAATAAAATTGCAAAAGATACCTGGTGTACTGTTGGTTTTTCTATCACTACGATGAATGAGGAATTAGCACAATTTCTCGAACCATATTCCTCTTCCCCCCAGGAACGACTCGAAGCTCTAAAACAGATTAAACTTAAAGCACCTAATGTCCAAATTGGGACTTATTTCATGCCAATAATCCCCTTTTTAGAAGATAACGACGAAAATTTAGTCGATGTGATTAAACAAACTAAAAAAGCGGGAGCTGATTTTATTCTTTTCTCACCAGGTTTGACAATACGCGATCAACAAGCAGAATTTTTTATTAAAAAATTAAAGAACAGTAAATATAAAAATATCGTAAAATCTTTACTAAATTTATATAAAGGACAAATCTACCCACCTACTAATTATGTAAATAAATTACACCCAAAATTGTTAAGTTATTGCGAGGAGTATGGATTACCAATAAGAGAAAAGAGATGGATACCGAATGATTACCGAAAGTGGAATTACAAGATTTCTGAGTTGTTATTGAACAAAGAATATTTGAATACTGTTAAAACTGGAAAATCAAACAATGCTATGAAATGGGCTGGTTTAAATCTAAATAATCTGGAAGAATCTATTATAAATGTGTATAAAAGAGGGAAGTTAGCTACACTTAAGAATTTCAATCCTAAAGTAATAGAATTTGTAGAACCCTATTTAAAGAGAAGTAAAGAAATGAATGAGAAAACAGGAATGGATAAATTTATATGATAGATTCGATCGTAAAGGAAATTTCAAGTTTACTCTTAGAAAACACTCCTCAGCAATCTGAAGATCAAAAAGAGAGAATGTATAGAATCTTAAATCCAGACATTTCTGATTACATTATTTATGGCGTTCGAATGCCCGAAATAGAAAGGATCGTTAAGTCAGTTCACGCTAAATTTAACTGCAGTTATGATGACGCTGTTGAAGTATTTAGAAAACTAACAAGAACTAATGTTGAGGAACAAAAATTTGCTGGATTTTTCTTCCTAAATCGGTTCAAAAAACATTTCAATGAAGAAACTGTTGATTTAATTAGAAAGGAGTACGCAGAACATTGCCACACTTGGAGTCACTGTGATTCAACTTGTGTAAGACTTTTAGGTCCGTTTTTAGGAAAAAAAGGAAATGAAACCTTAGCAAAAAAAACTATAAATGATTGGTCTAATTCGAATAACCTATGGATTAAAAGAGCTTCTATGGTTATTTTACTTAAAATTACGATGATGAGAAAAGATTTTAACGAGGAGTATGCTTTTGGACTAGTGGAAAAAATGTTAAAGTATTCTGAAGCAAATTATATCGAAAAAGGAATAGGATGGCTCTTAAAAGCATGCTCAAAATATAAACCTGAAGTAATTATTGAATATTTATCAAAGAACAAAAAAAATCTGTCTCGGTTAATCCTTAGGTATGCCAGCGAAAAATTACCTAAAGAAAAACGAGCAGAAATCCTTAATAAGGGAAGTTAATTAAAAGTTAATTGTTGCTCAATTTAGAGATATAGCATTAAGATATCATTTTATCCTTTCTACTATTTTGCTACTATTATCGTAAAATTTAAAAAGTTGAATTTATTCCGATCTTACTACTCTTATTCTACTTTTATTAAATAATCTACTACAAAGATTTAAATATATTAATTGTTTATAGTAGTAACAGTGATTAATATGACAAGAGAACCAAATAAAAAAAAATATGAACGAATACTTGAGCGCCTTGCGAAAGGTGAAAAACAATCTTCGATTGTAATAGCCGAACAATGTTCCTATGGTACAATTTCAGTAGCAAAACAGTGGGATACGAATGGAAGACCTGCTACGATTACCACTACAAGAAGTACAATAACAAATAGAACAAAAATTGTGCTTTCAGTACCAAACTTTTGGCTTGAGTACTTAAATGAAGATATAGTGTCAGGAATTTGGACAGATTATTCTGATGCAATTATTGATATTATCAGGTTTTTTTATCGAACTCGAATGGAACCTCATACTCACACTCAGATAGAAACCACTAGAGGTGGTAGAGGACCTACAGGTCTAAGAAAGGAAATCATGAAAGAGCTTAAGGAATCTATTACATCTGAACAATTCCGAGATTCTGAAAAAAAAAAATTCAAAGGAATTAGAAGAATATAATGACATTAAAGAAGAGCAGAGACAAGAATTTTATAACCAAATAAAAGAGCGAATTTATTCACGATTTAAAGATCAGGAAACAGAGAAATATGTTTTTAATAATTATCATGGAGAACCATTAATAGAAGAAGAATTTGAGATATTAATGGAATTGGAGCAGCAGGTGGGGGAAATTCCTAAATGGGAAGGAGATTTTACTCGAGGAGATTATATGCCTGCCTTAACTGATATTAAGACATATAAATTCAGTTATGTCCTTTTAGGCAATCATGTAATTATTCTTAATATTTGCGGTAAAGGTTTAGACTATTTACCAGAATCGATTGACCAATTAAAATTTTTACAAATCCTTGATTTAAGTAACAACAAGCTAATCGAACTTCCCGAATCTATTGGAAATTTAGAATTTCTTGAAGAACTAATTCTCCATGATAATGCACTTGTATCCATTCCTAAATCAATAGGGAACCTTAAAAATCTTGTATTACTCCATTTGGACAATAATAATCTTACATCTTTGCCTGAAACAATTTGTAACCTTAAAACATGGTATCCTATTGGATTAACTAATAATAAAATAGCTTCACTTAGTGAGAAAATTCTTAAAATGTGTATGCCGCAAGCAAAAATTACTAAATACGCGAGAGCACATGGGGTGGGAAAGATTTGGAGTAAGCTGGATTTGGTAGGAAATCCTATAATGGAAGCAAAAAATAAGATATAAAATGTTATAATTATAATATTAAAGAATGTAAATCGATCAATTAGAAACCGAAATCAAAATAAAAAAATAAAATTTTACTGTGTAAAATAAATGTCTAAAAATATAATTATTCAAACCAAAAATTTAACCAAATTTTACGGTAAATCAAGGGGTATTGAAAACCTCGATCTTGAAATATATCAGGGAGAAATTTTTGGCTTACTTGGACCTAATGGAGCGGGAAAAACGACTACAGTTAGAATTTTTCTCGATTTAATCCGAAAAACTTCAGGTGAAGCACAGATTTTTGATCTTGACGTTCACCATCATTCGACTGAAATTCGTCAACGCACTGCTTACCTACCGGGGGATCTAGGTTTCTTTCAAGACAAAACTGCGAGGCGAAACATACAATATCTTCTTGGACTTTATGAAAATCATATCCCTATCAGAAGAATTGAGGAATTGGCAGTGATATTCGGGTTAGACCTTGATAGAAAAGTTAAGGAACTCAGTAAGGGGAATAGACAAAAAGTCGGAATAGTACTTGCTTTAGCCCCAGAGGTGGATCTTTTAATCTTAGATGAACCTACTTCTGGGCTGGATCCTCTAATAACCGCTGAATTCTACAAGATTCTTCTTCAACAGCAAAAAGAAACAGGTTCAACCGTGCTTCTTAGCTCCCACTTTCTTGGAGAAGTTGAAAAAGTGGCTCATCGTGTGGGTATCATAAGAGAAGGAACATTAGTTGAAGTAGCTACTCTTCAAAAGTTAAAAAGCATGGCAATGAAAGAGATTAAAGTTGATTTTGCTACTAAAGAAGCACTTCAACAATTTTTTGATCAACTGCCTCGACAAACTGTAGAATCTGTTATATTAAATGAAACCCATGCTTCATTCATGATTACTCGTGAACAACTATCTAATCTATTCAACTTTCTTTCAAAATTTGAGATCTTAGACATAGACGTTACAAGTCCTGCACTCGAGGATCTATTTTTGAAATATTATGAGGTGGAATCCTAAATGAAACGATTTTTTAGCTCAGTTAAGGAGTTAATTTTAGAAAAGAAATTCATGATTCTAATATTAGGTGGTGTAATTGGCTTATTAAGCTTTTTTATAATAGCTATATTGGAAGATCTGGATTTACAATCATTAGACGATATTATGAGCATGATTGGTGGAATTGAAGGATTATTGGATTTTTTCGGAGGCTTAGCGGTAATGTCTAACCCTTATGGATTTTGGTCTTTGGAAATTTTAAGCTTCATTTGGTTATATGCCGGGATTTATCTTATCTTTATGGCTAGTTCTCTCCTCTCCCAAGAAGTAGAAAATAAGACCATTGATCTTTCCCTCTCTAAACCAATTTCTCGTTATAATTTCCTTGGAAGTAAAATTACATTCCTATATGTATTTATAATGACAGTTGTCGGTATTTTCTTTCTAATATCTCTTGGAAGTATGGCAGGTTCATCAACATTTAGAACGGAAGGAATTTTCATTGAGAGATTATTTGCAACTTATTTTTCTGTTGTTCTCTTCCTCGGAGCATTTGCAATGGTGGCTAAATTCTTTTCAACAATATTCTTAAGTACGAAAAAGTCGCTGGCTGTGGGAGTGATGGTTTTATTTATAATGTTTTTTCTCGGTGAATTTTACATATATATGGATGAAGCTATCCAGGGTATTAAATACCTATCAATCTTCTATACTATAATCCTGTTGATTACTTGGTAAACACAGACTTAGACTTATTTACACGAGACATTATTGTTTTAGGAA
>JAUWZR010000223.1 GCA_030615235.1 Promethearchaeota archaeon | reverse complement strand
TCTTTTAAAGGGAAAAGTTGCTTTTCCTTAATTACTGAACCTAAGTAATTTCGATCATATTCTCGATATCCATAGATTTGATTTTTAACGATAACCATTTTTCGCTCGAATCCCTCCGGAACTCCGGCTTTTTCGAGGAGTAGGAGTATTTTTTCTCGTGATATGGTTTTCAGAAGTTCAAGATCTTCTGTTGTACCTTCATATGATGGTCCAGTTTGAACTTCATCGTAACTTATTTCTTGTTCTAGCCCAAGCATCACTTTAAAGCCATGAGTCTCGTCGTCTTGGTTAACGGCTGTGATCTTAAAAGCAATGCCGTGCTTATCTCGAATTGAAGGAGCTGTTTTTGCTGCGATAAATTTCATTCGAGTTGTCGTGTTAAATCCATGCCACAACCAAACTCTATTATGTTTGGGATCAACAAATAAAAGAACAAAATCATCATCCAATAAATCCTCCAATTTTAAATCAGGATCCATTATAAGTTCTTCAAAATCTCCTCCTTCATCGTTAAATTGATAAACGATAATAGCTTGAACCTTTCTTCGAGGAAGGTCTTCGTTGTCCTTGGCATTACCATTTTGAAGTTCTTCATTTGACATTTTTCTGACTTGAAAACGCTTTTTTACTACATATCAAATTAAGATTAATATAATATTATAATTGCTGGAATAAATATTAATGTATAGCAATAAAAGGCTAAAGGAAGGTAAAAAGTTCACAAGATATAAAAATTTCATATAATTATCTTTTTTAATCTTAAATTTAGGTATTATTGTAAGATTTGATCATTATATGAATGCGGGAATTGCCAAGTCTGGTCTACGGCGCTGGACTCAGAATCCAGTGACAAAGGTCTTCGGGGGTTCGAATCCCTCTTCCCGCATTTAATCTTTACCTAAAATTCTATTTATTAAAAAATTCGGTTAGTAAATGTATTAGTATTAAGTTTTATGTATATCTATATCTTAAATTATTATAAATTGTCGGTCAGTAAGTTTTTTTTTATTAACATTAATCTTTATTTTGTGGGTTTTATTATGTGTTGGAAAAAAGTAAAAAATAAAATATCTAAGAACAATAAGAAAAGCTCTCAAGGACGCGATATTGCTGAACGAGAATTATGGCGCCCTTATAATCCTTGGCCTTTACCTTAAGGATTCATCAACACAACTTATTTTTTAATAACTCATATTATAATAGGTAAGCTATAAGACTTCTAATTCTTTTTCACATTTTGGACAAAATAAAGGGAGTTCTTCTTCACAAAGTTCTAAATCGTCGCTATTAAGTAATTTTCTCCAACATATTAATTTTCCTTCTTTTTCGACCATATCACGCCCATGATGTTGAGGTATGATATTCTTTGTTTCACAAGATTTACAAATGATTGTTTGCGCGTTGCTTTCCAAGTGTTCTACAGAGATTTCTTTAAATTTCGTTCTGTATCTAAAAATAGTCATTCCATTTATTAGGACTAATAGAGAAACACCCATATCCCCTATTCCAACAGCAAGCCACAGAGTCATTAAGCCAACAACAGTTAAAACCGCAAAAGTTACTTTGATAATTATAGAAGTCCAAATGTTTTGTCTTATGATTCTATTGGTCTTTTTTGAAATGTCAAAAAATGTCACTATTTTTTTCAAATCATCGCTCATTATAATTACATCTGCTGTTTCTAATGTTAAATCAGTTGCTGAAGCACCAATTGCAATTCCAAGATCTGATGTGGCAAGAGCAGGAGCATCATTTATTCCATCCCCTACCATGGCAACTGCTTTATACTTTTTCTTTAATGTTTTTATTTCCTCTATTTTTTGATCCGGTAGCAGCTCACCATAAGAAGAATCTATATCTAGGCACGCCCCGATTGTATTGCATACTTGCTGATTATCCCCAGAAATCATCGCTGATTTATAACCCCTCTTTTTTAATCCATCTACTAAAAGCGGAGCAGATACTCTTAGGACATCTCTCATGGTGATAACTCCTAATATGGTTGAATTCTTACCTAATAGTATCGGAATTGTTCCGGATAATTCAACTTCATTTAAAGTTTCTCCTGGGAAGTTAAATTTTAGGTCTTCAAAAAATTTCTTACTACCAATATAATACAATTCTCCTTGAATTTCTCCATTGATACCTTTTCCTTTTATAACCTTAAATGATTCCACTGAATATAAAGATAAATTCATTTGTTTTGCTTGCGATACAATCGCCTTTCCAATAGGATGCTCTGAGAGCGCTTCTAAACTGGCAGATATTTTTACAATCTCCTCTTCATTTAAAGTATACTCAAATATTTCGAAGACTTTTAAATTACCCTCGGTCAGAGTCCCAGTTTTATCAAAAGCTATTAATTCAATACTTTTTGCTTTTTCAATAAACTTATTACCTTTAACAAGAATACCTTCTTTTGCCAATTTCGTAAGAGCGGCTATGTTTGCTAAAGGAGTGGATAATGTGAGAGCACAAGGACAAGATACGACTAATAGAATTAATCCTCGATAAAACCATTGATTAAAATCTAAACTAAAAAATAATGTTGGTATGATCATAACGAGAAGCGAGCTAATTAAAATAATTGGTGTATAATACCTAGCAAATTTTTCTATAAATCGTTCGCTATCACTTTTATTTTGTTGAGCTTGTTTAATACTTTCAGCAATTTTTGCCACTACCGTGTTTGAGCTTTCTCTTGTAACCTCTATATCAACGAAACTATCGCTATTAATACTTGCTGCGTATATTTCATCGCTAACACTCTTAAAAACAGGAAGAGATTCGCCAGTTATTGCACTCTCATTAAAGTATGATTCACCTTTTATTATTTTCCCGTCGATTGGGGCTTTCATCGCAGGTTTAATGCCAACGATGTCACCAACTTTTATCTCTTTAGTAGGAACCAATCTATACCCTTCTGCAGTTTTTAATAAAGCTTCATCGGGAGCTAACTCTAGTAGTTCTTTGATAGCATTCTTTGATTTATCTGTAGTTAATTCCTCTATATATTCTGCAATTGCATATAATAACACTGCCATTGCCCCTTCCTGACCGTGTAAAATAAAAAAAGAAGCGACCCCTGCAACCAACATTAGAATACTCGCAGTAATTCTCTTAGCAAAAACATCTTCAATGGCCTCCCTGACGATTCCATAACATGAAAGTAATATTGAAACAACTGCTAAGATTTGGCTCAGAAATACAGCATCGGTAAAAAACTCTAAAAATACTGAAATTCCAAGTAATATCGCGGAAGGTATGATGAAAAACCAAAATTTTTCCTCGAAAAACGATTCTTCTTCTTCCATTTCTTCGCCTACACACAGAGTATTTGTACACTGAGTCACGATATCAATCACCAAGTAATGTAAATGCTATGTATCTAAAAAGCTTTATATTATATAATAAAAAGAGATTAATATTAATCAAAAGCGCTAAATTGAGTCTTTTAACTATTATTCTATTGTGAATCGTAAGAGTTTTATTTTTCCTATAATGATCGGAGTTTAAACTCAAGCTCTTTATCTTGTTATTAATTATAAATTGTAACTTTATAATTAATTACTAGGTTAAATAAGGCTATTTGACAATATAGACTAATTTTTGGCCTTCCTGTTCTTCAAGGCCTAATTCTCTTCTAACAGCATTCCTTATCAAATAGCCTCCGACATGGAGAATAGAGTCTTTTAGTATTGTATCTTGATCCATTGAAGCATTACAAGGATATGAATGGTGAGCCTTGCTAATTCTTTCGTTTAGACTTATCTCTCCATTTTCAATATATTTAGCATGAAGTTGCTGGAGCACAAAATATGACGATCCACACGGCGCACATTGAAGAACACATGTATCTTGAATTGATTTACCGTCATCGGATAGTAAGAGCGATACAATTGGTTTTCCTATTTTATAGTGTTCAATAAATTCTATTATATAATCCCTTTCTTTTGTGATGTTAAATCCTACTTTATTGTATTCGTCTAGTTCCTTGCTTAATGAGCAAAAAGGTTTTGGAAACGCTGCTTGTAATCCAAATTTTTCAAAATCCTCTAACACCTGCACCTGTAAACCCGGTTGGACCCACTTTGGGTTTTCAATCGGGACAATTATCGCTTTAATATTCTTATCCTTTAAGTATTCTGGTAATCC
>JAUWZR010000031.1 GCA_030615235.1 Promethearchaeota archaeon | reverse complement strand
AAAATTTCCTCTCCTGTGCCATTAATGATTAAATTTTCGTCATTAAAAGCCTGTAAAATAAACTTTGGTATAACTCTATCTAAATGATCGTTTTTTCCGGTATAGACGTTCGAAAATCTTAATATTCTTACTTTTAAACCATAATTATCTGAATAAACTTTACATAATTCCTCTCCGGATAGTTTAGAGACTCCATAGACATTAATCACTTTACGAGTTGACGATTCATTAACAGGTAAGATTGCAGATTCACCATATACTTCTCGAGAGGATCCAAATATCAGCCAAGGATAATTATTATCTGTATGTGTGAGTCTTGCAGATTCGAGTACATTAATCATTCCTCCAATATTGGTATTAACGCATTCTAAGGGATTTTCATGTGCTGTTTTCACTCTACTCACTGCTGCTAAATGTACAATACCATCTATGCCCAATATTTTGGATTGTAAAGCTGAATAATCTCGAACATCATCCAATGGGCTATCTTTGATATCAAAAGGTATAACTTCAATACCCTTTTCTTCTAGTAATCGCTTTAGGGCAGAACCAATGAAACCAGAGCTTCCAGTTAGTAAAATTTTCATAGTAGTATTAAATAGCTTGGATATTAATTAAGACTTATCTTAAATAGAAACAAATTAAAAAAAAAATGTGATGAAGTAATTGGATGTTTTATATTACTTTTTTTTATTATTATATTCATAATAAACAAAATTAAAAAAAGAAATTGTATTTCTCCTAGTAAGACTATTTCTCTAGTTAAATTCAACAATATTCAATATAGGAGTTATAAAAATGGAAGAAAATAAAAAGAAAAAATATATGACTCAAGCTATAAGTGATGAAATCCTCGAAAAGTTAAGTTTAAAAAACAGATATTCGTTTTTAAATACGAACCTAACGGCTATTTTGGAACCAAAGGAGTTTAATTTTCTAAAAAAAGCTCAAAAATTCTGCATGCGTTTCGAAAAGAAAAACGAGGTTACGCACGGTCCTGACGAAGATGTTTACGATTGGATCCCCGCATTTGGAGCCGAAGGATACCTAACAAGATCTCACAATTTCGAGGTGATTGATGTTAATTACACCGATTATGGTCTAACCATGGAATTGATGAGGAATTTAGCCGTAGGTTTTTTTGACCCTCAGTTTTCCATGGCTGGTGGGGCAACTCAATTAGCCATTAACCCGCTTTTAGAACACCACGAAAACGTCCCTATCAGGTTAGAGGTTCTAAAAAAATTCGTAACGGGAGAAACTCCTGGAGCAATATTAATCACCGAACCAGAAAGGGGCTCGGACGCAGTACATATGTTAACCACATGCGACGCGCAAGACGACGGTAGCTTTCTTCTAAACGGCGAAAAGATTTTCAGCACTAACGCTCCTAAAGCAGGATACGTTGTTGCTTATGCTACTGCAGAGCAGAACAACGGGAACACGATGGCTCAGTTCTTAATTGATACATCGTGGGAGGGTTGGAAGTGTGAACGAGTTTATATTCCTTATGTCCCAAAAGTGTGGTTAGGTAAAGAATGGTTTGATAGCCTTAGAGTACCAAAGGATTACGTGTTAGGTGGCGTAGGTAAGGGGCGAGAACATCTTTTTGAAGGATTGGTTCCGGAAAGAATAGGGATAGCAATCGATTGTATCGCCAAATCTTGGAACGCAATTGCTTACGCGGCTATATATGTAAATAACAGAAAGCAATTCGATCAAATGATTTTGAAATTTCAAGGGGTAGGTTTTCTCTTAACTGATCTTTGGGCAAGATTAACTAATGTCACGCTCGGACTTTTAATGTTTTGTAAAAATTATGATAGCAAGATGGAAAAGTTTGGAGGGGAGCTTCCCAGAAACATTTCACAAGCCTTGGTAGCTTCTGCTAGTCAGTTCAAGTATCATGTTGCTAAACTTACAGAAGAGATTTGCTACGAATCTGCCAATCTAATGGGAGGCGCTGGACTATGCGACAACACTTTAATGACCGACCTGGTAAACATCTCTAGAATCGCGGAAATCATAGGTGGAAGCAGACAAATCCAAAACTATGTCATGTCAATGGCGCTACGTCAAGTTTACAAGATGTCGGGCATCTAAAACATCCAATTACTTCATCACTTTTTTTTTTTAATTTTGAAAAAAATAACTAAACAACCTTCTCTTAATATAATAGAAAAGAGAATCGAAATTATAAGGCGCTTTTTATTATTTACAAAGGTATATTTGCAAAAATTAAAATTATGCAAATTATTTCTCCAATTAAAAAGCGTTTTTACATTATCAGCTTCTTGAGTCTCTTCGAAAATTTTTTAGATATTATCAAACTGGTCTCGAATGGACAATTTTTCTTGAACTGGATTATAGAAATAAAGTTACCAATTCCAACTAAAGATAAGATACCGTATTCCTCGAGTGATATTAATTCACTAATTCTTGAATTCCCTATTATAAATCTACTTTCTAATAATCTTATTATCTCTGAAAGGACATTAGAGCTAAGGTATGAAACGATTACTCTTCCAGTTTGAGTCAATAATGCGGATGAGATCACAAAAGATGAAAAAATATGAAGCTCCTTAAAGACTTCGATTAAATCCTTTTGAATTTCTTCTGAAACTAGCTTCTTACTCTCAATTATTTCATCGACATTTTTCTCGAAATTTTGATATATCGAAACTTCGCCATTAAAATTTTCCGTTAAGTTCCTCATGTCAAATTCTTGTAGAAATTCGCTTTTAATTTCCCGTAACTGGTTTCTCAGTTCTACAAGATTATCAGTTCTATCGCTAAATAGAGCAAACATGAGCTCACTAGAGTTAGCTTTTTCTACTTCAAAGATAAATCGAAATGGTCCAACTTCAATTTCAGATAATTCTTTTGTTTTCAAAGTTTGTTTAACAAATGAGAAAATTGCGCTTAAAAAGCTACTTGTGAGTTTAATATCAAAAATATCCTCATAAGTTTTATAAAAAAGTAGTTCGCCCGTTGATTTCATGATGAAGATATTTTTAATCATTAGAACTCAAAGAAAATTAGGTTAATAACTCTAAAATTAAGGTTTTATATTCTTTTAATAAAAGTTTAGATTTAAAAATTCTTGTATAAATCATTCTAATGATGTAAAACCAATAAAAATACGATTTTCTATCTCTGGGTTAAAAACAGCAAAAATTTAATGCTGTTGTATAGATACATTTTAGGCTAAAATCCATCGAATTTAGCCCATTCATCGTCGTCATCGATCTCCTCATCATCGTCATAAAGGTCATCAGAATTTACCGCTTTTACGCCTTCGACTGACTCTTCTTCAAACTCGTCATATTCATCGTCAAAACTTATAGCTTTATCTAGATCAGCAGCTACATCTACCGCGCTCACTTGAATTTCTGGGATGGGTTCTTTCTTTAATTTTTTCTTTTCAACTAATTTGAGGTAGTCGCCGTGAATTTTAATCGTAATAGGAGTTTCTTCTTGCAGAAGTCGTACCACTACTTCTTCGCTACTAGATGTATCGTGTGGCATGCGCATAACGATCGCCCTTGAACCTTCGAATACACCACTTATAATTTCAACGGTATCACCAGATTCTAAATATTCGGTGACGCTTCTCGGTAGTAAAACGTGTTTTAACTCGTCTAAATCAATATTTTGGACAATTCTTCCTTTTATATGGGGAATTCCTTGTACAGCAATTTGAACAGATCTTTTTTGAGGTGCTTCAAAAAACACATAACCAGGTAATAAGGGAGATACAAGCATCGCTCTAATATCGGGAACTACATCTAAAATTTTAAATCGGTAAAAAATTTGTCGTAAGATGTTACTTTCTTGGTTTATCGTAGTCCGCACAGCAAAAAGAGTCGTAGAAGGCTCTTCACCCTCAAGATCATTGATTTCTGCCACGATAATGTTTTCTTCTATGTCTAATTCTTCCTCTTTATTGTTTTCTTTCTGTTCCTCTTGGTCCACCATCTTTGCTCACTTTTTTCTTATTTGAATTGTCGAAATTTAGAATGCTTTTATATTGATTTCTTAAAAAGTAGTTTAATATATATAGGAAATTCTAAATTATAAAATTTTACTTTTTAAGGAGATTTATGTTATGAGTGCAGATTACTCAACATCTAATCAACCTTATCGGTTTATAAATTATTATAATGGTATGTTATTTATGTCTAATATCTCAGGAATTCTATTTTTTCTTTCGAGCCAGGATATTTCTGCCCTGGTATATCTCCAAGTTATTTCGCATTTTCCAGGTTTACCTTCGACTTGTGTTTCCCAATCCCACGGAGACACTATAACTAAGTCCCCTTTTCTTATCCAAACGCGTTTTTTAATTTTACCGCGAATTCTGCCTACTCTATGCTTACCATCCTCGCAAAACACGCCCATTCGTTCATTCCCATATATATCAACGACTCTAGCAAACATTTCTCCTATCCTTCTAGTGGGAAACTTAACGCGCGTGACGGGCGGTGGAACATATGGCCCTTTACCTCTCTTCACTTGCTTTCCTTTTTTTTTTGCCATGATTTTTTCCTTCAAACAATGTGTACAATATTAGTATTTATCATCAGGTTTATAATCGCCTTTAATAAATACGATTTTTATTAATTCTTGAGAATCATTCCGAATATTGTGCATTTCTTTTGGTTCCACCAAGAATACACTTCCTTCTAAAGCAACGAATTCTTTGTCATCTACAATCATAACACCATCCCCCTCAACAAAATAAAATGTTTCATCAAGTAAATTGTGCCCGTGAGCCTTTTCAGCCATTTTTTCACTAGGTTTTAATAGAATTAATCCCCAATCTATACTCGGCCCGCGCATCAGATATTTAACGCCAGATTCTCCTCCTCTGTATTGAAAATCTTTTTCATTTACGTGTTTCATTTTTTACTAACGAACCTATATCTTATTTACTAAAAACAAATTATCTAAATTAAATTAAGTTAAAAATCTTATTAATTTAAACTCTTTGTAGGTTAGTAGAATGGTCTCAAATTTTAGATTTGCAAGCATACCTAACATAATTTTTGGAGCTGGTAAACTTAGCGAATTATACGATATTATCGCAAATTTCGGAAAAAATGTGTTGTATGTGATCGGAGGTTCATCCCTTAAAGCATCTGGAAAATGGGATGAAATAACAAGCGAGATGCTCAGAAGAACCATTAATTTCTATTCAATATCAATCGCTGGAGAACCTACTCCAACCTTAATAGATGAGGCTGTTAAGAAATTTCGACAGAAAGATTTAGATTTAATTATTGGAATAGGGGGTGGTAGCGTTATTGATGCTGGAAAGGCAATCTCAGCGATGATTCTTAAGAACGATTCCATCAAGGAATACCTTGAGGGCGTTGGAGATAAGGTGCACGATGGAAAAAAAATCCCTTATATCGCCATTCCTACTACTTCAGGGACAGGTAGCGAAGCAACAAAAAACGCTGTCATTTCTGAGGTCGGTCCTGAAGGCTATAAAAAATCTTTACGGCATGATAATTTGATCCCAAATTATGCTATAGTGGATCCTAAACTCGTTGTATCCTGTCCACCCTCAATTACTGCAGCTTGTGGGATGGATGCTTTCACACAGTTGCTAGAAGCGTACGTTTCTCCCCGTTCAAGTCCTGTTACCGAGGCGTTAGCGCATAGTGGAATCAAACAAATGAATGAAAATATAATTTCCATTTACAGCCATAAATCTTCAGACATCATTGCAAGATCTGCCATGGCTTATGGTTCTTTAATCTCTGGTATCGTCCTTGCAAACGCAGGATTGGGAATTGTCCACGGTCTAGCATCCTCAATAGGTGGATTGTTTAATATTCCTCACGGAACAGTATGTGGAACGCTGCTTGCAGAAAGCACGAAAATGAATGTGAAGAGATTAGAACAAATTGGTCGTGATGGTGAGCATGGGTTAATGAAGTACGCAATAGTAGGAGCATTGATCGCTGGTAAAGGTTACGATGTAAATATAGATGTGCCCTATTATTGTACAGTGCTGATAGAAACACTTGAAAGATGGACGAAGCAATTGAATCTCGATACATTAGGTAAATACGGAATTACACCTAAAGATGTCGAGAAGATCGTTAAAAAAACGGGATTAAAAAATAATCCAATTAACCTTAAACGTGACGATATAAAAGAGATACTAGTAAATCGGATATGAATTTCTTCGAACTTAGAATAAGACTATTAAAATTTTAATTATGTGGATCTTTAATAATATAAACTAACTTTAACAGCGGTTAAAATATCTTTTAATAAAGTTTTAGCGTTAATCAAAAGAGATAAACTTTTTCTGGCGAAGAAATATAGTACTGAAGCCAATTTTTCTCACTTTTCTACGTAGATCTACATCATTAGACGCTAAATAGACTCTATTCTCTTTTCCTTTTAGTTCTTGACAGTTTCTTACCAAAAAGTCATCCGTAGATTCCTCAGTTGATTTTGTGATATGTTTGTAAACGATATTATAATTTTCATTATTGTTCTCTAAATATGAAAGGCCAGACTTTAAATTCATAATAAACTTTGTAGCATTTGGTTCTCGAAGCCTTTTAGCTTCTAATTCATCTAAAATTTGCTTAAAAAGAACGAAAACAGTGCGCCCCTCTAATTGACTATCTATGTCATATAGATAATCAATTTTAAACTGAAATGGAAGTAATATGAAGTTCGCGTCAATTACGATAAGATTTTCTAACATTATTTCATTAATATGGTAAAAAATTAATAACTTTGACGATCTAATATTTTTTTTGTCAATAAATTAAAAGCCTTCTGGACATTTTCTCCAGATTTACTTGAAATCTTCATATAATCAAAAAGGTTGAATGTTTCTTGAAAATCTGAAGCATAATCATCGGTTACCATGATATCTTCAGTTAAATCGTTTTTGGTTCCTAAAAAAAGAATCGGTAAATCTGGATCACCCCTACGGCAAATATTTACCCATTCTTCTAGTTTTTCTAAAGTCATTGGACGAGTTAAATCAAAAAGTAGTAAAGCTCCTTTCGCACCCAACACATAACTCTCTAACAAAAACCTAAACCTCTGTTGACCTCCAAAGTCCCATAATTGAAGTGTACAATGATGACTATCGATATTTAACTCTTTAAGAAAGAATTCTACCCCGATTGTCATCTTCGTTTCAGCACTAAACTTACCTTCTACATAACGATGAAGTAGTGTGGTTTTTCCTACTCCTCCTTCTCCTGCAGTAAGTATTTTTAAAATAAACTTCCTCATATGTTCTAATTTCTCATATTCTTAATTTTAGGCGCCCAATTGTGGGCATTTATGGGGGTTATGAATACTAAATTTACTAATTTTTCCTAATAAAAATTTAAAAACTTGTTTTAATATTTAATAAAAATTCTTATTTTTTACCTTTTTGATTTAAGTAAATTTAAATTCTATTTCTATTTTAAGGTTTTATTATCTTCTTAACTAATTTTAGTATCTTACACATATTTTATATTAATAATAAAAATTTATTCATTAAATAAAGTCCGAAAGGCGTTTATACAATTAATATTTAATTTATTATTGCTTATTGTTGATTAAGATACTCATTAAAATTAATTATATCTCGAATAAATGTGGTAGAAATGAAAAAGAAAATACCTACTGAGGAAGAGTTAAATGGGTTAGGAGTTACATCTTGGGGCATATGGGAAAAAGAGAAGAGCGTTTTTGATTGGTCTTACAGCGATACTGAAACCTGCTATATTATAGAAGGAGAAGTAGAAGTTACTGATAATTCTTCTGGTGAAAAACTCGAATTTAAAAAGGGAGATTTAGTACAGTTCCCTAAAGGATTAAAATGCGTCTGGAATGTCAAAAAACCAGTAAAAAAATATTATAATTTCGGAGATTTGAAAATTTAACAAGAATTTATCCTTTTTTTTAATTTTAATTTTTGATTGTTTCTTTTCAATAGACAAATTATTATATATTCAGTTGATGAAATATTAGTTGAGATAACTATCCTCCTATATTTTTTGTTAGGTTGATAAATCACGAGCACATAAAAGAATTTAACTAAGTTTTTAGGTGAAATGTATAACTAACCTCGGAAGAAAGCATTTCCTCTTGGATGAGAACATTAATCAATTTTTCAACAGTATACCTGTTCCATCATATGTTTGGCAGAAAATCAAGAACGATTTTATATTAATTGATTATAACAATGCAGCTTTAAAAGTTACCAATGGGAAGATTAAGGATCTACGACACGAAAAAGCCGCTGTAATACATGATGATCGACCTGATATTATAGAAGCAATAAATAAATGTTTTCGTGATAAAAAAAGCATTTCAAAAAAATTAGAGTATCATATGAAAACGACGGGAGAAAAGGTATACATCTCTCTAAAAATATACCACCTCCCTCCTGATCTGATAATTGTTCATGTAAAAGACATAACTCAATGGAAATTAGCAGAGGAAAAACTTAAAAACTCTGAGGAGAAGTATAAATTGCTATTTGAAAAGTCTCCAATTCCTATTGCGATTTTTGATTTAAAAGGTATTATTCTTGATTGTAATAAAGCTTCTGAGCTACAGTTTGGTTATCTTAAAAAAGATCTCTACGGAAAAAGTTTTTTAGATTTAGACATATATTCTCCGGCTCTAATTCCAAAATTTAAAGAAATTTTTTCTCTAATAGCGCAAGGGGAGTCAATTAAACCTATCGAATTTGAATTAACTAAAAAGGACGGGACTAAATCGTGGATTAATAATCAAATGTCTTTAGTTAATATTGGGGGGAAAATTTTGATACAATCTTTTATAATGTATATCACGGAGCGAAGAAATTTCGAAAAAAAAATTCAGCGTAATCTTGAGAACGAAAAATTTATTTCCACCATTTCATCGAGGTTTATTCGTACTGCAGACATTGATAGCGCAGTAAGCAACTCACTCCTCGAAATGGGGACCTATATTGGAGCTGTACGCGCTTATATATTGCTATTCAACGAAGAAGATTCGCTTGAATTTTACATTCAAGAGTGGTGCGTTGAAGGAGTTGATCCTCAATTGATTAACTTAACAACTATAAGTAAAAGTAGATTTCCTTGGATATTTGATATAGGGAGCGAAAATGAAATGATACTCGTTAGGAACTTATCAGAAATTCCAAAAGAAGCAATCAAAACTAAGGAAGAATTAGAAAAGTTGAATATAAAATCATTACTTGCTTTTCCAATTACAATAAACAAGGAATCCTATGGATACATTGGATTCGACAATATTAATAACATAAGTGATTGGGAAGAAAATGATTTCGACATTTTTAAAACGACATCTGAGATTATTGGTAATGCTTTAGAACGCAAATGGGCAGAAGAAACTTTAAAAGGAAGTCATCAATTGCTTGCTGGCGTTATTTCTTCCATAACTGAAGTAATTTATCTTGTGGATAACCATTTTAATGTCGTTTGGGCTAACAATGTAGCAAAATAATTGTTTGGTTCACGAATAACAGGACAAAAATGTTATAAAATACTTTCACATAGGGGTAAACCATGTAAGGAATGTTTAGCTGTTAAAACATTTCAAGATGGAAAAATACACGAAAAAGAGAAAACCCATACAAATATAGATGGAAAAAAGAAAATTTACTGGATTACATCAAGCGTAGCAGGTTTTAACTTAGAGGGAGAAAGAGAGTTAGCCGTTTTAATACTTCGAGACATCACAGAAAATAAAAAGATGGATGAATCATTGATTGAATCTGAAAATAGCTTAAGGTTATTGAATATAAGTCTTATGGAAAAAGTAGAAGAAAGAACCAAAGAATTAAAAATGTCTGAAGAGATGTACAAGAAAATATTAAATGATTTAGATGTTGGATTTTACAAAGGTGAATTCAAGGGTAAATTATTAATGCATAATTCTGCTGTCAACACTATCTTAGGATTAGATGCATCGATATCTTTGATCGGCTCTCAATCATCCCAATTTTTTAATGGTTTAAACGAACAAAAGCGTTATTATGACGAATTATTAGAGAACGGTTATATCACTAATTTTAAAACACAAATCAAGGATAGCAAAGGGGAAATTATAACGGTTTATTTCAATTCTCACTTGATAAGGGATCATGAAGGAAACCCTAAAGAGGTCGAAGGGACTGTGGTTAAATTCGTAAAGGAACCCTAATTGTATAGGTAATTTTTAATCTAGGAATACCTTTTTTTATCTCTATATTCTTTAACTGATACCTTTCTACTTTCCAATCTATCGTTATTTACTAAAGTGTCTACGATTGCTTTAATTTCAGCTCTTGTATTAATCTCAAAGTTTTTCAATTGTTCGAGGATTTCCTTTTCTCCTAGTCCTTTATTGTACAAATCCTTGAATTTTTTAATTACTTTTTCGTTATAAAAAGAATAATGCCCGTTATAAAAAGTTATCAGCCACTCCTTCTTATTTTGATTTTTCGATAATTTGTGTATTTTCTCTTGCACTAGTGATAAAGGGCGTTTGAGTCTTCGCGCAACGCTCTTATCTTCAATTACATTGATATTACTTAAAAACTTATTCAATTTCTTAGAAAACAATAAAGTGGGAATATAAGAAATACCAAATAAGACGATAGTAATAATAGTAATAATTATAGCAGCGATTTGATTAAAGAAAAATACGATAAGAATTATAGCTATTAGAAAAATGAACCATTTTCTTCCAATTGTCTTTAATACTTTTACAAATTTTCCGGGCATATAAATCTTCAAGTTAGAGTTAATCTACTCTTATTATATCTTATATTGTATGCTTTAAAAACATTTTTTATAAGAATATAACAAAATCAGTGATAATCGTTAACCACATTTACGATTCCGGGTTCGGATGGTACCGGGTACTATCCTGTATTACCATGACCGTAGCCGAAGCTACAGTTTGCAGGTTCCCATAGATTTTCTACTACAGTACTATCTGCAACGCAAAACAGTTTAACTTCCGGCGTTGTAGCTAATTGCTACCAGATTATGTGGTTAAAATTATCACTAACAACCAATTTATAACTTCGGCTATATTATTGTAAAATGCTTCATTTATATGGTTGTAAGTAATGGGAATAAAACAAGATATTAATTAAACTTTTTCATAACAAATCGTTAAACTTAAAAGGCTATGTATTGAATAGTTAGTTTTCTACATATCTCCTAAGATTCCTGTTATATTTATTCAATCGGACTAACATAACTAACGATGAGACACCTACCAATCCTACAAATAATATAGAAGTAATAATGAACACCGTATCCGTAAATGGTTTTTGTATTGTGAAATTAAATCTATCACTGAATAAGAGACTAGTTTATTTAAATAATCTCTAGCAACATTAATGTAAGAATATGATCCCGGTTCTTCTTTGTTTAAAATAAAATCAAACTGTTCATTATTTTTATTAAATTCGTTCATAAGGGGATAGATTGAATACTCATCGAAATTATTTTCAGAATAAAAAATATATTTACACGTATTTTAAATAATTAAAAATAAGCATATGATTAAAAAGTTAAAACTCAAATATTTATTATGCCACTTAGGTTTAACTCGTGTCCTTATTGTAATCAGAGGATAGTGTTTAGGATTGACGAAAAAGATATAAATACTTCCTATTATCCTGCTCCGATCTATATTCATCATACAAGTGAATCTTGTGGAAAAATTTCTACTTTTTATGTCGATAGTCTTTTGCGAGTGTCCTATAAAGAATTAGAGAAGAAATCTGGTGCAATAAAAACATTAAAAACAATAGATTAACATTTCTCTTAAGAATTTTATGTAAATCTTATATTTGACAGTTAAAATTCTTCTTTTCTTTTTCTTCCTATAGTATACATAGGTAAACCGATTATGAAAAAACTAATCCTTAAAAACTCTTCCTTCACACAATTAGCTAAAAAAATGGAGTAGAGAGAAATACACTTAAAAGGTTATTGATGAATGGTAAATCTAATTTCACTTTAAAAAAGTAGTTATTTTTTTTCTCAAGAGAATTAATAAAATTAAGAAATAATTAGTAAGAAATAATTATAATAAAAAACTAAATCTATTATGGTTTATCAATTAGAAGATGTAAAAGGCATCGGTTCTGAAATGGCTAAAAAACTAAAATTATCAGGCATTAAGTCTGTTGAAATTTTAGCTTCTTCTAAGCCAGAGGATATTGTGAAACTAAAAATCAAAGGTATTGGCAAAGCAACGGCATTGAAATTTATAAAAAGCGCAGGATCATTAGTGAAGGAGAAATCATCAGAAGTAGAAACTCCAAAAACAGATGTAATAGAGAAACCTATTAAAAAAGCAAAAACAACAACAAAAGTAAAGCCAGAAAAAAGCTCTAACCTTAAAGAACTAATAAAAAAACAAGCGGAATGTAATATTGGACTAGTGGGCCATGTAGATCATGGAATGAATTAGTCGTTTCGACAATTCCTATAAAAACTACGCTAGTCAAAGCCCTTACGGGTGATTGGACGGATAGACATTCTGAAGAACAAGAACGGGGTATATCTATTAAATTGGGATATTCAAACGCAACAATTCTGTATTGTTCTGAGTGCGACGAATATTTAACATACTATATGGCAGAAGCTGGTAGAAAAAAAGGAAAGCCTAGATTTAAATGTCCAAACTGTTCAAATACCTTAGAATTTAAAAGAAATATATCTTTTGTTGATGCTCCAGGTCACGAAATTTTAATGGCTACTATGTTGAGCGGGGCTTCATTAATGAACGGTGCTTGCTTGTTAATTTCAGCTGATGAAGTATGTCCTCAACCACAAACTAGAGAACATTTAGAAGCGTTGAATATTGCCAGTATAAAGAACATTATAATCATACAAAATAAAATTGATGCTGTTTCAAAGGAACAAGCTTTAGAAAATTATTACCAGATTAAAGAATTTGTGAAGGGTACCATAGCTCAAAATGCCCCTATTATTCCAGTTTCTGCCGTATTTGGAGCAAATCTAAATTTAATAGTTCGAGCGTTTGAAGAAATAATTAAATCACCAAAAATTCAAGAGGACGAGGATTTCCAATTTTTAGTTGCTCGTTCATTCGATATAAATCGCCCCGGCACACAAATTAACGATTTAAACGGCGGTGTAATTGGTGGATCGGTTTTGAAAGGAAAGGTTCAAGTTGGGGAAGAAATTGAGATCAGACCGGGATTACGAGTTAAAAATAAATATCAACCACTCAAAACCAAAATAGCTAGCATAAGTCAAGGAACTAATTTTTTAGAAGAAGCCAAGCCAGGAGGGTTAATAGGATTAGGAACCATGTTAGATTCTGCTTTGACGAGGGGAGATTCTCTAATAGGACACTTAGCTGGTAAGCCTGACACATTGCCTGAAATAATTTCAGAAGTCGAATTACACGTAAACCTTATGGAAAGGGTACTAGGTTCGGAGGTACAAATGAAAGTTCAACAGTTAAAACACAACGAGAAGTTATTACTAGTCGTTGGAACGGAAAAAACGGCTGGAATTGTAATAAAAATCTTAAAAAATTCATATATTATTAGTTTAACTCCACCAATTTGTGCTCCAGTGAATTCAATTTTTGCGATTTCAAGAATTATAAATCGGCGTTATCGGTTAATAGGTTATGGTAAAGAGGTAAACTAAAGAAACGATAATTAATTCTAATAATTTTTATGGCGAGTATGAAAGAAAAATTTCTCTGATTTTCCCTTTCACTAATTTTAAAGATGTATCTACTTTATCAAAAATGTTTTGTAGAGAATTAATTACATCTAAATCACAATTAGAATTAATTACTTTTGAAATTTTTTGTTTCGTTTCGTATAGAATTAAGGTATCTCCAATTTTTGCTAAATAATGAAGTACTATTTCGGATTTTATTTCTTTCAATAAATCGGTCTCGTCCTTAATCTCCTTAAATTCATAAAACACTTGATCCATAATTCTCTTGTCAAGAAAACTTAAGAAGTTCTCAATATTGTCGATGAAAATTACAATCATCTTTTCTGAGATCTCTTCATGTAGTTAAAATATAAAAGTAAACCTAACAGTATTAAAATGCCGTTAATTCCCCCAAATAGTAGAATCCAAAGTGGAAAATGAAAAACATCTGTAACCAAATAGTTAACTTCTCTAAAAGTATTAATTTGAAATTCTGTAATTAATACAGTACCTTGATATACTTTAACAGTATAATTCCCATTGGGGACATTTTCGATTAAAATCTCTCCGTTTTCATCCGAATATGCATAAGCCATTGGTTGGATAAAATCGTTCGAGATATAGGTACCATAATTTTTTCCATAATAATTTAATTCTATCCTAATTCCAACTAAAGGCATGCGAATACTATCTGTAATAACAATTTTAAGGTCATTAGTAGCAGAATATTTTAAGAAAAATGGATTTGTTTCGCCAACAATTATATATGGAATAATAAGTTTTAATCCCTTCCTTTTTACAGCATTCTCAGTAAAAATCAAGCTGTTCTCGATGCTTTCTTGCGTTATAGAAACGATCTCATCGTAAACATTCACGTTTCTCCCAAATAATGAACTATTACTAATTATCTGATCTACGATTATTGTACTCTCAATCAGTGTGATATCTTCAAGAAAAATGTGTTTTGGACCAGAAATAAGCGATGGAAAGTAAATTCTTTCGCGAATATTTCGCCCCCCTATTAATCTATCAATCGCCCAGCTAAAATCAACCGAATTTTCAAACAATATAGTAAAATTAGCACTAAATTTTAATGAAAATAATTTTGCGTCAGCAGAAATTGTTACATTTATTTTTTTATCTGGTTCCAAAAAATCTACTTTAGATTGGTTATCTATTTCTAAAATATGATCAAAAAACAAATCTTTATCAAGGGGATTTACAATTATCTCTAAAACGAGATCACCAGCGGGTACTGGAGAGATTGTTAGGTTACTGGTGATTTTTGTTCCAATTAAAGTAAAGTTATAATAAAATGAAGGGCTAAAGGATTGAGATTGTTGTGTTAACGACAAGATATTACTTGGGTTTTGAGTTATATCCCAACTTTCTAGTGTTAGAGCATACTCAAAAATGAAGTAGATCGAAAAATTGTGAAAAGTTGCCGAAAAGAAATTCCGATAATTGAACACAAAATAATCGTCAGAATCAATCGCGTAATCTCCTTCGTTAAGTTCTTCGATAGTAGGATCAGT
>JAUWZR010000219.1 GCA_030615235.1 Promethearchaeota archaeon | reverse complement strand
CTTTACGATCTTTAGAAGCTTTTTCATCTTCCCATTCTTCATCGCAATTTAAACATCCATAACCTTTATAATCTTGCTTAAGATTAACCGTCCCTCCATATACGCGGATATCTTTTCCTTCTATTAGTGCTTGCGTAATTTTTTCGTGAGCTTTCTCCAAAATTCGCGAAAAAGTAGGTTGGGACACCCCCATGGTATCAGCGGAACTTTTTTGGGTTAAAGAAATGTAATGTTTTAATCTTAGGGCTTCGAATTCTGCGATATTTAACCCGACTGATGAGTTGTCATTTTCAGATTGAAAATAGAAATTATGTGGAGGATCCTTAACCTGTCTTAACCTCGTATGACGACCCATTTAATATACTACACCTTTTTTCAAATAATCATTCAATAAATATAAATAAAAATAAATTTAGATTTTAAGTAATCGGTTATATAATATAAACGAAGCTGAATTCTATGGATAAAATTTCGATTTTTATGAATAAATAACAATTGATTCGTTCTTACTTAATCCATTTCATAAAATTTTTATCTATTTGTGAATGAGTTAATACAATTTTTTATTTACTGAAATTTATTGGGTGTTTTAAATTAAAATAACATATGCAAATAGGATTAACAAGCTACCAGAATATATTTTCGCTGAAATAGAACAATTAATCAATGAAAAGAAAAAGGAAGGAATAGACATCATCCCATTAGGGATAGGTGACCCTGATTTAACAACTCCAGATATAATTATTAATGAACTAATTAATCAAGTAAAAATCCCAGAAAATCAAAATTACCCATCAAGTAAGGGAGAACAAGATTTCAGAGAGGCTGTACAGAAGTGGTATGATGTCAGATTTAATTTAAAATTTAATGCTAATGATGAAGTAACTAGCTTAATAGGAGGAAAAGAGGGTGTAGCTAATATCGCTAGAGTATTCGTCAATCCCGGAGATATTGTTTTATGTCCTAACCCCGGTTATCCCGTATATGAAAATGGTGCCACTAAATTATGTGATGGAAAAATATATACGGTTCCTTTACTAAAAGAAAATGACTTTTTACCCGATTTTGAAGTTATTGAAAATAGAATCTTAAAAAAAGCTAAATTAATGTATTTGAATTATCCAAATAATCCAACTGGCGCAATAGCGACGAAAGAATTTCTAAAAGAAGCCGCAGATAACGCAGAGGATTATAATTTCATCATTGTCTATGACAATCCGTATTCGGAATACACTTACGAGGATTATGTCGCTCCATCGCTTTTGCAGATAGATCAAAATCACATAGAAATTAATAGCTCGTCAAAAATGTTCTGTATGACGGGATTTAGGTGCGGATGGGCAGTGGGGGATAAGGATATCATTAGTGGATTAAGGAAGGTTAAGTCTCACATTGATTCGGGATGCCCAGTTTTTATCCAGAAAGCTGTGATAAAAGGTTTAAATGAGTACAAATCGGGAGAAAAACCCATTATCGTTAGTGATATTGTAAAAATATATGAGAAAAGGCGGGATTTTTTAGTAAAAAGTCTTAATGATATTGGTTGGAACACGGACAAGCCTAAAGCGACTCTTTATGTCTGGACACATATACCAGAAGGAGAAACAAATAGCATGGAGTTCATTAAAAAGCTAATTAATGAGGGGGTAGTCCTAACTCCCGGTACGGGCTTTGGCACTTATGGAGAGGGATTTGTTAGATTCGCCTTAACCCAACCAATTGAAAAATTAAAAGAAGCAATTGAAAGAATAGATTTAGTGATAAATGGAAAAAAAAAATAATTATTTAGACAGTTTTTTGTATTTTTGTCTCAGATAAGCCATTTTTTTTTGGTCCTCGCTTTCAATTTTACCCGGATAGGCATCTGAGATAACAAAAGACATCATTATAGGGGCTAGATCAGAATTCCAATCTTGATAATACTCCAATATTGATTCAGGATCTATTTTATCTGCCAATTCTTTTTTCACCTCCATTCTTTTTTTAGAATTTACGGTAAGAATTAAGCCCTTATTCCTCTTTTTTGTAATAATTGAAAGACATTTTACTCAGAGAATAAATCCAAACAATTATAAAGAAAAAGAGAGAAAAAACGGATTAATTCTCTTCATAATACTGTTACTAATGGAATATTGGCGCTCTTACAGCCAACCCATGAATCAGTATTATGCCGTGAAAAATTCATTATTATAAAGATAAAATAAGTGTATACTAATAAATATTGTGGGTGTTAATTCCCATTTGTTTTGCTATTTGGAAAATCTTTAGACAATAGCGTTAATAATTTTAATCAATAACTCTTTAAACCCATTAATCTTTACAGAAGATATTGTATCATTAAGAGATATAATTTACTTAAATAATACTAGAGAACAATGGAATGTAAAATAGTTTTAATAGGGGCAGGTAGTACCTCCTTTGGACCTTCTACTTTATTGGATCTCTTTCAAAGTGAATTTTTACGTGGATCGACAATAGTATTACACGACATCGATAAAGAACAATTAAATATAATTTATGAGCTAATTATAACCGAAAACAAAATCCACAACGATAAATTTATTATTGAGCACACTACAAACCGTAGAGAAGCATTAAAAGGCGCAGATTTCATAATAAATTCCATTGAAGTAGGAGATCGCTTTAAATTGTGGAGAGAAGATTACGAAATTCCACGAAAGTACGGCTCAAAACAAATTTTAGGCGAATGTGGTGGTCCAGGGGGAACTATGCACGCTTTCAGAATAATACCTCCTATTGTAGATATTGTGAAAGATGTAGAAGATTTATGTCCTAACGCTTTATTTATAAATTTTTCTAATCCAATGGCAAGAGTATGCTTAGCTATCAAAAGAACCACACCAAACCTTAAAGTTATTGGACTATGCCATCAAATTGGAGCTCTTATTTTTTATATACCTCAAATGCTCAATAAAAACTTAAAGAATTTAAAACTAAAACCTTATGGATTAAATCATTTTGGATTTTTAATGGGGCTTGAGGAAACCCCTTCCGGAATAGATTTAATGCCGAGATTTAACAAGATAGCTCCAGAGTTTTTAAAAAAATATGAAGATAGGTTCGAATTTTCTTCGTTAACATTTGAAGTTTTCAAAAGATTTGGCTATTTTCCATATGTAGGGGATAACCATCTTGGTGAATATTTACAGTTTGGTGAGGAATTTACTAAAACACAAGATATGGTTGATTGGATTAATAGAACTGAAAACGACGGCGAAAAGGTCTATAGGAAGGTTATGAGGCATTATAAGCGTCTTAAAGAGGGAAAGTATCTCAAAAAAGGTATGCTCTCAAAAGGAATATCAGGAGAACGGGCAGTTCCTATTATTGAAGCGATGATAACTAACCAACCATCCTATGAGAGTGCTGTCAACATTCCAAACGATGGAATAATAGATAATTTACCGCAAGATTTGATAATCGAGTGTCCAATAACAGTTAGTGAAGCAGGTATACGCGGAGTTAAATGGGGAAATTTACCGAAAAATATAGCAGCTCTTCTTCGAATTGAAGCTTCGATCCAAGATTTGTGTGTTGAAGCCATCCTTCATAAATCAAAAGACTTAGCAATCGCAACCTTAGCTATTGATCCCAATGTGGGTAGTTTCGAGATGGCGGAACAAATATTCAATGAAATGAGAGAAACACAAAAAGATTTCATTCCAAATTTTCAATAAATTTTATTTTTTTATCTTGTTCTACCATAATTTATCAATCTAGTTATAATTTTACCATATTTTATTCGATTTTACCCCTTTCTTCATATAAACATTTTTTAAGGAAAGTTTCTATTTATCCCAGAGTAGAGAAAATATCTTTATTGGGAAAATGAAATCTAATAAAATTGCCTCTTCTGATGAGAAGATAACAAAAGCAACAGAATTACTCTGGAAGATTTGGTGGTTTAGTTTTTATCTGATAATTGTTCCGTCATTAATAGCAGTTGTTGGATTTTTCATTTATTTTTTTATAGGAAAAGACCCTTGGGTTTCAGTGGGGTTGTCTGTTATAACTTTTATGTTTGTTTTATTATTCTTTTATAAGGCATTTGACAAATACAGGAAAATTCCCTTTTTTTCCAACAAGTTAAATAATCTTTCCGCAAGAATTAATATCGTCTTCTTAATTACGATCTTAGCTTTAATCGTTACCCCTATTTTTGTGTTATTT
>JAUWZR010000274.1 GCA_030615235.1 Promethearchaeota archaeon | reverse complement strand
AAAATAGTAGTGGAAGCATTAAAATAAATAAAATAGAACAACTATTAATTGTAACAAATTAGAGATGAGTATATTTCATGAGATTTATATCAGGTTTGAAAGGTGTGTTTAAAAAACCTTTATATGTTTTTATAATTAGTGCCTTTACTCTTACATGGATATTAATTATAGTTAATTCATATTTTTCTAACGTAATTCTTGGATTGGCCGTTCTAATTTTTGGTGGAAGCTTATTATACTTCGCGATGATTCTCTTTCTAATTTCATTTATAAAACCTATTGACCAGCTAAAAGGATGGTTTTTATTCACTATTTATGTGATAGCGATTTTCTTAACATTTATTTTGAACAATACAGTTTTTTTTATAACCTCAGAATTAATCTTCATTATCCTATTAACGATAAACCAGTTCTTTATGGCTTTTTTTGCATTCAAAATTTGTATGGATTCTTCCACAAAGGTAGACGATTATCTATATAGAAAGAAGAAAAGTCGTATTTTAACACGACTGTTAGAATTTTTCTTTTTTTTTATGTTAAACTGGTGGTTTTCAATAATTATAGTGAGATTTTTCAGCAATACACCCACTCCATTATTTCTACTTGTAATCCGTATACTTCAAATTCTATTTTGGATAAATGTGAGTTTAATAGTAATTGTTATTCTTCGCTTAATTGTCACTAAAAAGTTTTCGGCTTATATTTCTCTATTTTTCTTGCTAACTCTAATTTACGCTTTATATATTCTTTTTGATTATCTATACGGTGCTTTCTTCAGCTCTGCATCAGTGGATCCAACTTATGTGTTAATCTCCTTTATAGTTGATTGGTTCATGTTTATGTATATATTAGGAACAGTTTATTCCAGAGCTGGTTATATTCAGACAAAATTGAAGTTTCTTAAAGTTGACACAGTCGCACTCTTTTTGGTTATAATGAAGATATATGTCCAAGTTTCAAAAATCGTTCCAAAAATTGTTGAAGATGACATAAAAATCCTACAAGCAGGAGGATTATTTATAATTTTTGTGTTTTTCAATCTACTTTTTGGAATCTATTCAATTTTGACCCACAAACAGAAAAAAAAAAAAACAAAAAAATAAACTAATACATTTCGGTTTTAGTGAACAAAAGTGCGAAACATCCATAAAATACTCCGTTTATCGCGCCACTTATAATCACCATGATTAAAAACGTTACGGCACCCGCTGCAGGAATACCCAAAGTAATTGGACTAATGAATCCCAACACTCCTAAAGCTGAAGAACTGATTAAACAAGTTATCATCCATCCACCGAAACTTGCTCCTTTACTTCCACCAGTGCGACCCGCTACGATAGAAGCTATAAATGGCGTTACGATAAACCCAATGGTTTGAATCAAAGTAGCATCAAATGTTCCTAAAGAAATCTGCCCATATAACGTGAATATTTCGCTACTGGGCACGTATCTAATAGGTCCGAAGAATATTAACAATATTATTAATGGATTGCTAGTAATATTGCTAAATAGTGTATTTAAATCCCCACTAATAGTATAGGAGATTATGATAAATAAGAAGTTCAAGCCAATATACGCGAGCAAGCTAAATCCGAGAGCTTTTCCAAGTCCCAACTTAATCAACCTTTTTAATATTTGTGTTTACAATTTAATTAATTAATACTATGTATAAAATAGAAAATATAAGCTATATAAATTTATTTAACTTAAAAATTAAATATCATATTTTACTAAATCTAATATTAAACGAATCGAATTGACGATTTCATCTAAAATAAACCTTTTTATTTTACATTACCTCAAAAATTTAAATATTTAAAATCTCTAATTGTAATGAGATGGAAATGAGAGAGAATAAAAATAAATTTCTTATTGGCAAACTAAAGCATAAGTACCTACAAAAAATGCTAAGTGAATTTGTATCAACCACTCATTTAAAAGACGATAGAGTTGTTGTAGGTTCGAACATAGGAGAGGATGCAGCTGTTATAGACATGGGCGATAAATATCTAATCGCAAAAACAGATCCTATAACAATTGTTACTGACGAAATTGGATATTATGCCGTTAATGTAAATGTGAACGATGTAGTGTGCACAGGGGCTACTCCAAAATGGTTCCAATCAACAATTTTATTACCCGCAAAACTTACTGATGAGGATTTAATCGAATCAATTTTTAGGAAGATACATGATACTTGTAAATCTTTAGGAATAACCGTGGTTGGAGGTCACACCGAAATTACAGCTGGTCTTGATAGACCTATAGTGATTGGGTCTTTGCTTGGCGAAGTTGATAAAGAAAAACTAGTATTATCCTCTGGGGCTAAAGTAGATGATTTGATAATCTTAACAAAGGGGATTTTTATTGAGGGTACTTGTATTATAGCTCGAGAAAAAGAGGTTTTCTTAAAAGAGAAAGGATATGGTAATCAATTTATTGAGAAATGTAAAAATTACCTTTATGATCCCGGTATTAGCGTATTTAAAGAAGCCGTTGTATCTAATGACAATTTTACAGTAACATCAATGCACGATCTGACAGAAGGAGGTTTATTTTGCGGGCTTGCCGAAATCGCAATCGCATCTGATTTAGGCTTATTAATCAAAAAGAAACAAATAAATATTTTACCAGAGCCAAGCGAATTAAGTAAAATTTTTAATATTGACCCTTATAGCACAATATCTTCAGGATCTCTATTAATTTCAATTAATCCTGAATTCGCTAGAGATTTAATTAATTTGTTAGCTAAGAATGGGGTAGAATCAGAAATAATCGGAAAATTTACAAAAGATGAAGGTAAATATCTCATACTAGATGGGAATAATAGAGAAAAGACTATGATTTACACTGAAGTAGACGAAATTACTAAAATAGTTTAAA
>JAUWZR010000263.1 GCA_030615235.1 Promethearchaeota archaeon | reverse complement strand
GATAGAGCGACGGACTTCGAATCCGTATATACTACATTTAGAAATCGCCGAAATTACGGTGTATCAATGCTTTGCGAGCTTTTGCTCTTTCTTGTTATTGCCAGGAATTCTACCCAATTCCGTATATTCTTTACCAAAAATGGCCCAAAAGTGGCCCAAATGAAAGGGGGGGGTCGGCGAAAATCGATCCCCCTTATATATTTACATAATTACTCAAAGAAATTTATAAAACAATCTTTTTTCTCCAAATTTACACTCAATATCCTCGACATTTAACCCAAAATTGTCAGATACAGTTTTGAACGCACAGCCAGCCATTTCTTTATTGCTAAATATTTCCTTCATAGCAGACTAACTGGTACTAGGTTTTAATCTTCCAGAGCATATCTGCCCAAAATATCTGCTTACATCTTTCAAATCATTATTAATTATGTTTTTTAGAAATAAGCTCAAACTGCTAATTTATTTATAGCAATTTTAAATCTCACTTCATTAACGCTTACTTAAAATTATTGACAAAATGCAATCCATTAGTATAATTTGTGATGAATAAAGAGAAATTTAAGTTTAAGCTAAAAAGAAGAGTATTAGTAGTTATTGCTATTATTTTTGTAGTTGCTTTTTGTATACGAATCACAAACCTAGAATTAATTAAGGAGAATCCCTATTTCAACAGTCCTATCATGGATGAAAAATATCATGACGAGTGGGGGCAGGAAATTGCCGAGGGGGAATTGTTCGAGAGAGCACCTTTTTACCGTGCACCTGGCTATCCATACTTTCTCGGTTTGATCTATGCGGTTTTTGGCAATGGATACTTCATTCCAAGATTAATAGGTATTATTATTGGCGCACTTTCCTGTGTTCTGATTTATTTTGTTGGAAAGGAAATGTTTTCATACAAAATAGGAGCTCTAGCTGGGTTGCTAGCCTGTTTCTACGGGATGTTGATATACTTCGATTCAATGCTGTTGACAGTATATCTGGAGATTTTCTTTTGCCTCTTTGGTTTATTTTGGTTGCTCAGGTGGTTGAGAACACAGAAAAACATACATATTTTGATTGCAGGTGGTTTTTGGGGATTAGTTATTGTTGTGCGACCGAATTTTCTCATTTTCGTACCTGTTCTGGCAGTCTATGTGCTATTTCATTACAAGAAAGAATCCTTGAATAGGAGATTGAAGACAATTGGTCTTTTTGTTTCAGGGATAGTTCCTTTTGTGGTAGCTGTGATGACGATCAACATTGTCGCAGGCAAGGATACGGTCATACTGGCGTGGAACGGTGGAATTAACTTTTATCTTGGTAATAACCAATTTGCTGACGGCAGGTCTGCCACATCTCCAGAAATCGATGCAACATGGTGGGGTGGATATAAAGACGCCATAGTTATTGCTGAAAGAGACGTGGGCAGAAAGCTTTTGCCATCTCAGGTTTCTAATTACTGGTTCAAAAGGGGATTTAATTATATATTCTCGAAACCATTTGATTGGGCAGCATTGATGATTAAGAAGATTTATTTATTATTTAATGCGTTTGAAATTTCAAATAATCAAAGTATTCAAGCATTTGAAACATTTTCCCCTTTGCTTCGAATACCCTTACTAAATTTTGGGGTCGTCATTGCACTAGCCATCTGGGGATTCATTACTTCGCCAAGAGTGAAAAGCATGACGTTGATATTCCTTTTTCTGATAGCCTATGCATTTTCCATCGTTATATTTTTTGTCCCAGGTCGCTATCGAATGCCATTGGTTCCTTTTCTGTTAATTTTCGCTTCATACACAGTTTTTTGGATTGTCCAAAAATTTAAGGAAAGAAAACAGAAACAAATTGTACTATCAATTATCACAATAATCGCAATGATTATTTTCGTTAATACTGATTTTTATGGAACACATATTGTAGACTATGGTGAGATTCATGCCAGCTTTGGAAATCGATTTTTTGCATCGGGCAATTACAGTAAAGCAATTGAAGAGTATAAAGAAGCCCTGACATACAATTCTAAAAATATTGACGCGATCAATGCATTAGGCAATACCTATATGATGTTAGGTCGAAATATTGATGCAATACGACTGTTTAGGCAGTCTCTTAATATAGAAAAAAATGTTGATGCGCTTTGTAAACTCGGAATCATACTCTCGCAACTGGGTAGATTGGAGAACGCAGAAGTCTACTTCACTGATGCTGTTGCATTGGATTCTACTAATCCAGAAGTCTACTATTATACTGGTATGCATTATGTATATTATAACAATCACCGGTTGGCTATAAAAAACCTTGAAATTTCATTACAATATTATCCTGATCCTCAATACATAAATAGTATTCATTACAATTTAGGTAAGCTTTACCTGGAGATTGGTAACATAAATAGGGCGAAAAAACATCTGCTTCAGGCAGGGTTGAAATATAGAGATGTGTCTCAATTATTAAAGAGTATACATTAATGTAAGTTAAAAATTGTGGCTCTCCACCTGTTGCCTTAAAATTAGATCTATCCAAAACAATTTTTACTTTCGGTAGAGATTCTAAAAATGCTTGGCAATAGATTACGATTGTGAATCGCACGATGAATCTACAATTGTTGATACAAATGTCTTTTTGGAAAAGTTCTCCTTGGAAGTTGCCAAATTACGTTGCTTGTTCTCTTTTAGCGGATACGCTAAAAGCAGAAGACGGTTAAGTACGGCTTTCAACCCCTAGAGATAGAACGGAGGCAGTACTTGATTTTTGATATTTTTACTTCTCTTACCTATGCTTGTCTTTCACAAATGATGCAAATGCCTAAAATACCGCGAAGTATGGAGAATCAAAATACATAAAAATGTAATAATCCAATATTGATAACTGAATTCATGTACAGATATAATTAAATTCTAATTTCAATGCTAATCTGCCTGAAGCGGAATAAAATATTTGAAAACATAAGAGCACAAACATAGCATAAATCCAACACAAAACCATTTAATTAAAATATGCTGCTTATAGACGCATTGTGAATATCGATGCTAAGTTGACTACGTTAGTAGAAATGACGGA